>JANSYB010000119.1 GCA_024742655.1 Paracoccaceae bacterium
CAAGGAACGTCCCGCGGTGCAGCGCGCCATCGACCTGCACAAGGATCAGCAGAACAGGGGGCGGCACCGGGCCGACAACAACACCGTCCTGTTCAACCAGTCCGCAGCATCTCTCAGGCCCAAGCCGAAAGGTGATCCCATTTAGAGCCTTTAAGACGGAGGACTGTGCTCGCTCGTCTCGTCAAGTTGCGTTGATCGTCCACGATCATCGTACTCCGAAAATACGCCCCAAGGTGGGTCCGGCACAATGCGGCCGCTCCCGAGCCGGCAAGGACCTCCTGATCGCCATTCAAAGGGGGAAGCTCCGAATGAACCCACTGACATTGAGCCAGGAACTAGCGCGCCAGGCGCGGCTCGGCTGTTCTTGCTATGCTTGTCACGCCAAAAAAGCAACGACTTCAAGCGGTAAAGCACGTCGGATGCACGGTCGCGCACTGCAAGGTGTCGTCACATAATGGACAAAAAAGTCTGGGATCTTTCTCCCGGGTGGCGGCATCTGGAAACGGCGATCGGACGGCAAAGCACCGCATGTACACATTGGGCTTCAGCATCACCTGGACGGTCCTCGCGGCACTGTTTGCGTGGTTCATTCGTTTTGAGCCGGATTGGCAACAACAAGAAGCCTTCGTCAAAATCACCCTCACAGCGATGCCTCTTGCCGGCTTGCTCTTCATCCGGGACAGCCTCAGGAAGATGCGTCGGCAACGAAGCATCCGGTGGGAAACGACAGGCGAGGCGACAGTGTTTATCTGGAAGGAACTCGATGGGTCGGAAAAGCGGAGTTGCGTGGACCCGCGCGTTGAATGGGACAAGGATGACCGGAACTTTGCCGACCCATGACACAGATTTGTTTTCCCGTGCGGAGGAATGTCCTGTGCTTGTTCCAACAACGTCGATGAAGGCGTCGGTCGAACCTTTCAGAAGGAGCAAGCATGTTCGGATTTAACCGCTGGCGCAAAACCATAGAGATCGTTGAAGCCCCGCTTCGTCGTGCCAACAACCGGTACGATCAGGATGAAACGATGCACGTGCGAACCGCGCGCATCAAAGGCCCTTGGCATTCCGGGATGGTCGACTTTCTGAAGACGCATGAAGTTGGCGGGCTGTCATTCTATTATCGCGACGGTTTCAGATGTGACGATTACGCCTTCCTAAAGGACTTGCCCTTCATAACGCTTTTTCACATGCCCTATCCAGATGCTGGCGTGGATGTCGAACCAATACCCGTTCCGGACTTGATCGGGCTGACGCGTTTGGTGGCACAATTCAAGGTGGGCCACCTCGTCAACATCGATCAGCTTCCAAAGCTTCAGTCCTGCACGATGCAATGGCAACCCAAACTGCACTCCGTCTTTGACGCAAAGGCCCTGCAACGACTGCAGATCACCGGCCTCAACTGGCAGAAAACTGACAGGCTGGCCGATCTACAATCCCTTCGAAACCTCGAAGTCGCACATAGTGGCATAAGGTCCTTCGCGCCGATCGCGGAATTGCGAAACCTCGATCGGTTGTCGCTGTCGGTCTGTCATCGCCTTGAAAGCCTGGATGGTATCGAAAACCTCCGGACCCTCCGCTGCCTGCACTTGGCGGAGGTGAGCAAGGTAACCTCGCTGGATCGTCTGGCATCTCTGAAAAATCTGGAGGTCCTGACCATTGCGGACGGAAGGGAAATAGAGTCTGTCGCCCCTCTGGAAGGGCTGACCAATCTCAAGGCTCTCTGGATTGCTGGCACCAAGGCCAAGATCATTGACGGTGATCTGACACCGCTCACGCGCCTGCCGAACCTGGCCATGCTCACTTTGGGGAATAAGCGCCATTATTCACACCGCGCCATCAAGAAATGGGATTGGGCGAACATCGACACCCCATGCAAGCAGTTGGAGCGGGTTTGAACAATCAGGTGCCCGCCCCATCGGTTCAAGCCAATTGGCAGGCAAGGTTACTGTCTATTGGTTGATGTCCGCAGTCATGGTCTTGTTGCAGTCATTTGATCCCGGCACGCAGAAACGCTTGCACAAATTGCCTCTGAAAGATCAGGAACGCCGACAAAAGCGGAAGGATCACCATCACGGTTGCCGCCGAGATGACCGAGATATCAACGCCGTTCTCGGGCGCGCCGAAGATCGAGAGCCCCACCGTCAAAGGTCTCGTGGTGTCGGAGTTCGTCACGATCAGCGGCCAGAGAAAGTTGTTCCAATGTGTCGCCACCGACACCAGTGCGTACGCGATATAGGTCGGCCGCGCCGCCGGAATGTAGACATGCCACAGCACGCCCAGCAGGCTGCATCCTTCGACGCGCGCCATCTCGTCCAACTCCTTTGGCACCGATTTGAAGGCCTGTCGCATCAGGAAGATGCCGAAGGCCGACGCCATGTAGGGCGCACCGATGCCGAGGATGCTGTCGAGCAAGCCCAGCGTTGCGGCAACCCTGTAATTCTCGACGATCAGCACCTCGGGCAGAATGAAAAGCTGCAAAAGCACGAGCACGAACAGCGTGTCCTTGCCGTAGAACTGCACCTGGGCGAACGCAAACCCGGCCAGCGTGCAAAGGAAGAACTGTCCGATCAGCACGGTCGTCACCAGCAGAAAGGTGTTCAGGAAATAGCGTAACCAGGGCGCGCCCTCCCACGCGGTGCGGAAATTATCCAGCGTCAGGGGCGCGGTCAGGTTGAAGTTGACCGCATCCGTCGTGGTGTGAAAGGCGGCCCAGACGGCAAACACCAGCGGCGAAATCCACAGGATGGCCAGCAGCAGCGCGCCCGCGTTTTCTATCCGGCGCGCGAGGGTCATCGGTAATGCGTCCTGCGGTCGATCACGAAGAACTGGATCGCCGCGACGACCCCGAGAACCGCAAGCACCATGACCGTCATCGCCGCCGCCGCCGGTGCATCGAAAAAGGCAAAGGCGTTTTCCCAGATATAGTAGAGGATCAGCATCGAGGCGTCCGAAGGACCACCCTTGGTCAGGATGAAGATGTGGTCGATCAGCTTCACCGAGTTGATCAATGCGTTCACCAGGATGAACAGCGTCGTCGGCATCAGAAGCGGCAGAACGATCCGCCGCAGGTAGGTCCAGCGGCTCGCCCCTTCTATCTCGGCGGCTTCCTTGAGATCGGGCGGTATGGTTTGCAGTGCGGCGAGATAGAAGATCATGAAGAAGCCGGACTCCTTCCAGATCGTCACGATGCAGACCGCCCAAAGCGCGGTTTCAGGTTGTCCCAGCCAGTTGATTGAGGGCGCCCCGAACAGGGCCCCGATTTGGTCCAACACGCCGAAACCGGGCGTGTAGAAGAAAAGCCACAGGTTCCCCGCCGCGATCATCGGCAGAACGGTCGGCGTGAAGTACGCCGTCCTCACGAAGCTGCGCGCGGGGATCTTCGCGTTGGCCCAGAGCGCCATTGCCAGCGCGATCACGATCGAGACGGGGATCGTCACGGCGGCATAGAAGATGTTGTTCCCCACTACCGTCCAGAAGGTCGGGTCGTCGAACAGCCGCTGGTAGTTTTCCAGGCCAACGAACTCGGACGGGTTGCGGCGCGTGCCGCGGGAAAAGGCGGAGGTCCAGAGTGTCGCCAGCGAGGGATAGAATGCGAAGGTCGACAGCATGACAAGGGCGGGCGTCAGCAGCAGCCAGCCGTGCACGGCCCTGCGGCGGCGCATGAATGCCGCGGTTCCCATCTCTTTTACCGTGCCGGTCGCCAATTTGTTTCGCATCCGTGCGTTGGAACGGGACGGCGCCGCAAGCTTCGGCGCCGTCCATATCGGTTGGCTTTACTGGTACGCAGACAGCAGGTTTTCCGCTGCCTTCTGCGCCTCGGACAACGCCTCTGCCGGTGCCTTGGCGCCGGTCAGCGCGGACTGGATGGCATTATTCAAGCCTTCACGTACACGCGCCGTCTCGAAGGTCGAGAACTCGGCCACAGCGTGCTCCAGCTGATTGCGGGCGACCAGGGCCGGGGGAAATTCCTCGGTGTAGGCCTTCAGCTTCTCGGTCTCGTAGGCGGAGGGAGAGACGCCCATGTAGCCGGTCTGGATCGACCATTCGGCGGCCTGTTCCGGCGCGGTCATGAACTTGATCAGTTCAAGCGCGGCCTGACGCTCTTCGTCCGTGGCATCCTTGAAGATGTAGAAATTGCCGCCCCCGGTGGGGGAGCCCAGCCGCTCGTTGCCGGGCAGCATGGCGACACCAAAATCAAAGCTGGCGTTGTTCTTCACCGCCGTGAGGTTGCCGGTGGAATGCCACATCATGGCGGTCTCGCCTTCGAGGAAAGCCTGGCGCAGCGTGCCCCACTCGACCGTGCCCTCGGGCATGATCCCGTGCTCGGCCGACAGCGATTTCCAGAATTCCAGCGTCTCGACCACCTTTTCGTCATCGAAATTGGTGGTCAGCCCGTCATCCGACATCACTTCCTTGCCGTTCTGGATCGCGAGCGCCTGGAACATCCAGTAGGGGTAACCTGTCGACGGGATCATCAGGCCATAGCGGTCTTCAGTGGTCAGTTCCTTGCCCATCGACACCAGTTCGTCCCACGTCGTGGGAGGGCTTTCCGGGTCGAGGCCCGCGTCGCGGAACATGTCCTTGTTGTAATAGGCCACGATGGTCGAGCGCTGGAAAGGGACGCCCCAGGTTTTGCCCTCGATCTTGGAGTTGGCCATCAGCGCCGGGTAGAAGCTGTTCAGCCACTGCTTTTCTTCTTCGGTCTCGACAACGTCCTCGAAGGGCACGATCAGGTCCTGTTCGATCAGGTCATAGGCATCGATCGAGAACATCACCGCAAGCTGCGCCGGATCACCCGAGTTGAGCGCCGACAGCGCCTTGATGCGTGTGTCGTCGTAGTTGCCGGCATAGATCGCGTTGACGGTAATATCAGGGTTCTGCTCCTGGAAATCGGCGACGATCCCGTCCACCACCTCGGTGAGCGGGCCGCCCACGGCGATGGGATAATACATGGTCAGTTCGGTCTCGGCGGCAGCCGGATTGACAAGGGCGGTGCTGGCGGTGAGCATAGCGACAGCAGTAGAGTAGCGAAGCATTTGGCTTTCCTCTTCAGTCTGATACGGGTTGGGGTTGGGGTGCCTTGCGGCTATCACGGGGCGCCGTTTGGCGATGGTCCGCCCCGTAATTCTTCTGCGGGTTCTCTTTGGCCCGGCCGGTGCCGGCGTCAAAGAGAACCCTGTGTTCTTCAGGAATGCGAAGCCCGATCTCGTCCCCGGGGCGCCAGTCGGCATGGCCCGGGGCGGATACGATCAGGCCACGTGTCGCCGGGTGGTCCACCACCACATGCGTATGCGCGCCCAGGAATTCGACATCGCCCACGCGACCGGTCAGGTCATCCGCATCGGGCTGGAGTGCCGCGATATGTTCAGGACGAATGCCCACGGTCACGCCACCTTGCCCAAGAGCATCTCCATCGATCATCGCCATCGGCGGATCACCGATGAACTCGGCGGCGAAGGTGCTGGCCGGGTGTGCGTATAGCGTGGCGGGGCTGTCGGCCTGCTCCACACGGCCTTCGCGCATCAGCACTACGGTATCGGACAGGGACATCGCCTCGGTCTGGTCATGGGTGACGTAAATCACTGTGAGACCCAGCTTGCGCTGCAAGGCCTTGATTTCCCGGCGTACCGAATGGCGCAGCTTTGCATCCAGGTTCGACAGAGGCTCATCCATCAGACAAAGCGGGTGTCCCGAAACCACGGCACGCGCCAGGGCCACGCGCTGGCGTTGTCCGCCGGACAACTCAGCGGGCTTTCTTGCCTCCAGGCCCTGGAGGCTCAGCATCTCGACCGCTTCTGCGAATTTCTCGGCTCGTTCCGGCTTGGAAACCTTGCGGACCTTCATCCCGAAAGAGACATTTTCCCTAACGCTAAGATGCGGAAATAGCGCGTAGGATTGGAACACCATAGACAGCGCCCGCTGCGAGGCGGGAAGGTGCGTGACATCGCGCCCGGCGATCCTCACAGACCCGCTCTGCGGCAGTTCCAGCCCGGAAATCAGGCGAAGGAGCGTGGACTTGCCACATCCAGAGGGGCCCAGCACAGCCACGAAGTCGCCCTCGGGAATATCCAGCGTCACGTTCGCGACGCCGCCGCGACCATTCCATTGGCGCGTGACCGCGTCGAGACCCACGAACGCACTCATTCCGCCGCTCCGTTGCCATGCGCCAGCAAAAGCCGTTCCTCCAGGGGCCTCAACACCTCGGCAAAGGGCGGCCCGGGGCGGCGGTCGAGCACGATCCGGTCCATGTCCGACAAATGCCCCCCGACAGCCGCCGCGCGGCGCCCGAACTTGCTGATGTCGGTGACGAGAATCGAAACCCGGCTGTTCGCCCGAATGTACTCCCGCGCGCGCACCTCGGGTTCGTGGAAATCCAGCAGGGAGCCGTCAAAGTCGATTCCGCCCACGCCGAAAATGCCGAAATCCGCCCGGTAGCTTGCGAAGAGTTCGATCGATGCCTCGCCCAGGAAATCGCGGTCGGGCAGGCGCATCTCGCCCCCGGGCAGGATGATCCGGTTGGCAGAGTTTTCCGACAGAGCCATTGCCGCGTTTAGATTGTTGGTAACGACCGTAAGCGCGTCTTTATCGGCCAAGGCCTGCGCCACGAGAGCCGGCGTGGTTCCGATCGAGACAAAGACCGTGGACCCGTCCGGCACCTGATCGGCAACGGCCGCGGCGATGCGTTGCTTGGCGTCGAAGTTCAGGACC
>JANSYB010000412.1 GCA_024742655.1 Paracoccaceae bacterium
GGACCGGGCCGCGGGCCGGATGCGGGTTACGGGCCTCTGGCGGGAAGGGTCCGTAAAATGGAGCACGGCGCGGATGGCCAGGCTTGAGACCGAGTTGCGCCGCTTTGCCCGTCTTGCCGGCATCGGGGAGATCGTCTGGGACGTCCCGTGTCCGGACTGAGCAACCAGATTTTTCTGCGAAAAATCTGGTTGCGCCCGGACCCGAAGGCGGTGCGTTATGACAGGCAGGCGTCAGCGGAGGTTTGCCATGCGTTTGAAGGGAAAGACGGCCATCGTCACCGGCGGGGCCAGCGGATTCGGCGAAGGGATCGTGCGCAAGTTCCTCGCCGAAGGTGCACAGGTGATGATCGCGGATATAAATGCGCCGGCCGCCATGGCGCTGGCCTCGGAACTGGGAGCGGCGGCCTGCCCGGTGGATGTCTCGGACGGCGCCAGCATCCAGGCGCTGGCGCAGGCGGCCGAGAAGACCTTTGGCCCGCCCGATATCGTGGTCAACAATGCCGGCATCACCCATTTGCCGCAGGCCGCCGAGGACGTGGCGGAAGAGGATTTCGACCGGGTCTTCGCGGTCAATTGCAAATCGGTCTACCTGACGGCGCGCGCCTTTGTGCCCGCGATGAAGGCGCGGGGCTCGGGCGTGTTTCTGAACGTGGCCTCGACCGCCGGGGTCAGCCCGCGGCCCAACCTGAACTGGTACAACGCCTCGAAAGGCTGGATGATCACGGCGACGCGGGCTCTGGCCGTCGAACTGGCACCGTCAGGGATCCGGGTCAACGCGCTCAACCCCGTGGCGGGTGAAACGCCGCTTCTGAAGAGTTTCATGGGCGAGGACACGCCGGAGATGCGCGCGAAGTTCCTGTCGACCATCCCTCTGGGGCGGTTTTCCACGCCCGAGGACATGGGCAGCGCCGCGGCCTTTCTGTGCAGCGACGAGGCCAGCATGATCACCGGGGTCTGCATGGAAGTCGATGGCGGGCGCTGCATCTGAGCGTGAAATTTCGGCGGCATGGGAGCAAAGCGCATTCGGCGACCGGGAGGGTCCTCGGCCCAAACTGATCGATGATCACGCCTCCGCCGGGGATACGGCCCGCTGATGGAGATGCCATGTGGTATGCCCGAGGATCGGTAGCGTGAAGATCAGGCCCAAGAACGCCGGAACCAGCGATAACAGCATGGTCAGAGTGATGATCGCCGCCCAGGCGAGCATGATCACGGGGTTCTCCTGAACGACGCGAATGGACGTCAATATTGCAGATATGAAATCAATGTCCCGGTCAAGCAACATGGGCATGGCGACGACGGTCACCGAGAACAGCACAGCCGACAGAAAGGCGCCGACGCAGGTGCCGATGGCAAGGAAGGTCCAGCCTTCCGGTGTGAAGAACACGGTGTTCAAAAAACCATCCAGATCCGAAAAGGATGAATCCTGAAGGATGATCACCAGCAAAGTCCGGAACTGGTAAAACCATACCCACAAAACGAACAGGGTGACAAAGGCCATCCAGCCCATTTCACGTTGGCGTTGACTGGCCATGACCGTGAGAATGTCGGACCAGCCGAAACTCTCTGCCTTCTGCAGTCTGCGGGACATCTCGTAGAGCCCGGCGCAGGCGAAAGGCGCGACCAGTGGAAAGGCGATCGCGGCGGGAATGACCATCCAGATCTTGCCGAGCCAGAACAGGCACCAGACAAACAGAATTCCGAACACCGCATAGAACAGGCCGAAGAAGCCGCTCATAAAGGGTCGCGCCAGAAAATCGGAAAACCCGGCCTTCAGAGATTCGGTGATATCATCCGCCGTCACTCTTCTGACCTTGGGCATGACGTGTGGTGGCGGCGTCTGATTGTCCGGTGGTGTGGGGCCTGTCGTCTTGGATGTCATGGCTCACACCTCCCAAAACATGTCGCCACACTGGTCCTTTTGGTTGCGGACCGTGCTGTGAAACAGACATTCCTTGTGCGCCCGCAAGTCTGCATCAGGTAAGGCATGGGGGCAAGAGCGGGCCTTTGGCCCGGGCCAGGTCGGGCTTTGGGATGTTCGCGTCGTCCCGCGACTTGGTCGCGAACAGATTGACAGGCAAAGCCGACCATAGAGGCCCTCGCCAGCCTCGCGCCGAATTTGGCGCCGGTAAAGACAAGCCTTGCTTCGTGAGATCAATGGATCAGAAAATGCGCATTTTCTGATCCGGAATTTGCGCAAATTCCGGTCCCGGCGGGGGCGTTAGGCCCTGTTCATCCGCGCCCGGAGGCAGTATCCGGGGGCAAACGGCAAAAGCGTGAGGGCAAGCCACGTGAAAAAAGCACTGATCACCGGGGTGACCGGCCAGGACGGGGCCTACCTGTCGGAGTACCTTCTGGAGAAGGGCTACGAGGTGCATGGCATCAAGCGGCGCACCTCTCTGTTCAACACCGACCGCATCGATCACCTCTTTGAGGGCGAGCCGGGTCGCACCGGACAATTCCAGCTGCATCACGGCGACATGACCGATAGTTCGTCGCTCACGCGCATCCTGCAATCGGTGCAGCCCGACGAGGTCTATAACCTTGCCGCGCAATCCCACGTTGCCGTCAGTTTCGAAGAGCCCGAGTACACGGCCAATTCCGATGCTTTGGGCGCGTTGCGCCTGCTGGAGGCGATCCGCTTTCTTGGGCTGGGCGACAAGACGCGATTCTACCAGGCCTCGACCTCGGAGTTATACGGGCTGGTGCAGGAGACGCCTCAACGGGAAACCACGCCGTTCCATCCGCGCAGCCCCTATGCCGTGGCCAAGCTTTATGCTTACTGGATCACGGTGAACTATCGTGAGGCCTATGGCCTATACGCCTGTAATGGCATCCTGTTCAATCACGAAAGCCCTGTCCGCGGCGAGACTTTCGTGACGCGCAAGATCACCCGCGCGCTGGCGCGGATCAAGCTGGGCATGCAGGACGAGCTGCGCCTGGGCAACATGGATGCGCTGCGCGACTGGGGCCATGCGCGCGACTACGTCAAGATGATGTGGCTGATGCTGCAGCAGGATCGCCCCGAGGATTACGTGATCGCCACCGGTCAGCAATATTCCGTGCGCGAATTCGTGACCCGCGCGGCCGAGGTTCTGGGCATGCATGTTGCCTTCGAGGGTGAGGGCGTGGACGAGGTTGGCCGCGATGAGCATGGCCGCGTGATCGTGCGGGTCGATCCGTTCTATTTCCGGCCTGCCGAGGTCGAAACCCTTCTGGGCGACGCCAGCAAGGCGCGGCAGCAACTGGGCTGGGAGCCTGAAACCGCTTTTGACACGCTTGTGGAAGAGATGGCCCTGTCCGATCTGGAAGAGGCCGCGGCGCAGAAGCGGGCGCAGGGGCACGAATGAAGGTTTTCCTGACCGGCGGGCGCGGCATGGTGGGCCGCGCCATACAGGATCATGATCGCGCGA
>JANSYB010000373.1 GCA_024742655.1 Paracoccaceae bacterium
GGCTCCTCGGCCGAAAGCGACGTGGCCAGTGCAAGCGCCGCCGCCGTGGTCAGGAATTTGAGTGTCTTCATGTCAGGTCTCCCTGTTGGTGGGTGAAACACCCGGCCCGTCTTATTCCGACAGGTCCGGATAATGCTTGAGTGCGAGGCGCAGATAGGCCTCCCACTCGGGGTCGGGAACGTCGGGATTTCCGCGCTCCTCTGTCATGGTTTCGTATTGCTGGGCGGTGAACTCGGCCAGCTCTTCGGGCACTGTGTTCAGCGCGGCACCCGACGACATCAGCGCCAGTTGCGCCTTGCAGGTGCGTTCGAGGTTGTACATCAGTGCAAAGGCCTCGCCCACGGTGCCACCGCAGGTCAGCAGGCCGTGGTTGCGCAGGATCATGGTCTTGGCTTTGCCCAGATCGGCCACCAGCCGTTCGCGTTCGGCCAGATCAAGCGCGATACCTTCATATTCATGCGTGGCCACGCGGTTGTGAAACTGCAGCGACCACTGGTTGAGCGGCAGGATGCCCTCCTTGATCGAGGAGATGGCGACACCGGCCACGGTATGGGTGTGCAGCACGCAACCGACCTCGGGGCGCGCGGCATGCACGGCGCTGTGGATCGTGAACCCCGCCGCGTTGATGCCCTTGCCGAATTCATCGCGCAGAATGTTGCCATCCAGATCGACCGTCACCAGGTTGGAGGCCGTCACCTCGTCGAAACGCAGGCCGTAAGGGTTGATCAGGAAGCCGTGTTCTGCCTCTTCCTTGGGCGCGCGGGCGGAAATATGGGTGAAAATACTGTCATCCAGCCCGAAATGCGCAATCAACCGGTAGGCGGCGGCCAGATGCAGCCGTTCCTTTGGGATCGTACTCACCGAGTCATGTTTCATCTCTGATCTTCTCCCATGGGCTGTTATGGCATTTTGAAGCCGGAAATCACTGTCGTTTCAGTGTATTACCATCGCGTTGCCTCATGCCTTGCCCCGCCGACAGATTTGAGACTATCAACGAGGCACATAAGTTGAAAATAGTTTTGGATTATATCTGAAATAGCCTTCATCTATTCAGGTTGCAGGGACGGGCTGTCCAGAACTTCGGTGGCGATATCCAGAAACGTCTGTTCGGCCGGGCTGAAGTGCCGCGCGGGATCGGTGACGAAATACATGTCCGCGTGCAACTCGGCGCCCGGCAGGTTGAGCTGCCACAGCGTTTCGTCCTGCAACTCCCGCCTGACCGCGTGCACGGGCAGAACCCCGATCCCCAGCCCGGCGGTGATCATCCGGCAGACCTCGTTGAAATCGCCGCTTGTGCCACTGATGTTGCGGCCCAGCCCGGTGCTGTCGCGCAGGGCGATCATCGGCTCGGGCGCGCGCCCCTCTGCATCGCAGGAAAAAGAGATGAACGGCATGTCGCGCAACTCGTTCAGGGTCACATCGGTGCGCCCGAACAGCGGATGTTCGGCCCCACAGAACACGCCGTAGCGCGCCCGAAGCAGAAGTTTGCAGCGCAGCCGCGACAGCGGGCGCAGCATCAGGCAGACACCGAAGGGCACGATCCCCGAGGCGACATTGTGCAGGATGGTATGGCTCGGTGCAATCTGGATATCCAGCACGACGGCCGGATGCCGCTGGTGCATCAGGCGCAGGATTTCATCGATCAGGTCGCTGCGTGCCCCGGTGACAAGCTGGACCTTGACGGTGCCGACCAGCCCCGAATGCAGCGATTTCAGCTTTTCCTCGGCCCGCAACGAGGCCTCGAACATCTTTTCGACCTCGGAAAACAGGACCTGTCCGGCCGGTGTCAGCTCGAACTGTCGCTGGCCACGCTGCACGAGGGGCTGGCCCATCCGGCTTTCCAGTCGCTGCAGCGCCGCGCTGACCGATGGTTGCGTCACGCCTTGTGCGCGCGCGGCGCGGGTCACGCCCTGTTCGGAGGCGATGTAATAGAAACTGCGCAACAGGCCCCAGTTGTCACAGCTGCCCGCGGGATCGATTTCGGGTGGCAGGGTTTTGTTCATCAGGCGGCCCTGTCGGCGGCGTGCCGTGCCTGCAACCGGGTGATCTGGTCCAGCATGGCGGGCCGGGCGAGGGAGATATCCGCCTCGATGGCGCGCCGCGCCGCGGCCCCGTCGCGCGCCTCGAGCGCGTCGACCAGCACATAATGCTGCGTGTTCAGCCCGCCCGGTTCGGTGTCGTAATAGCACGCCACCAGCGGGCCCATCTGAAGCCACAGCCCGCGCAGGACCTTTTGCAGCACCGGCATACCCGCCAGCGTGCTCAGCGCGAGGTGAAATTCCTGGTTGCCCTGCGTGGCCTCCGCCCATCGCCGCCTGACAATGGCCTTTTCATTGCGATCCAGCAGCCGGCGCAGATCGCGGATCTGCTGTGCGCTGGCGTTTATCGCGGCCTGTTCGGCGGCCAGCCCTTCGAGCGAGAGCCGGATCGTGAGGATTTCGAGATAGGTCTGTTCGGACATGACGGGCACGCGCACATCCTTGGGGGACCGGTGTTCCAGCACGTTTTCCTGCGTCAGTTGCTTGACCGCGTCGCGCACCGGTGTGCTGCTGACGCCCAGCTGGTCGGCAAGGCCGCGAATCGTCAGCTTGTCGTTGGGTCGCATCTGCCCTGTCAGCAGGGCCGTTGCGATGCGGTCATAGACCTGTTCCCCCAAGGGTGTTTGACCGATCGTTTCCATGCTGATCCAGACCCCGAAAATGACGACTTTCGATGTATGATGCATCAAAATAACTTGCCACGCCAGCCCCGGAACAGATAGCACTTGGTCTGAAATCAATCACCCAGCGAAAGGTGTGCCCCATGGACATGCGCCCCAATTCCGACGAAGCCCGCGATATCGCCTATCACTTTCACGCCTACACCAATGCCCGCGCGCATGAGCAGAACGGCCCGATGATCATGGATCGCGGCGAGGGCGTGCATGTGTTCGACTCGCAGGGCAATCGCTATATCGAGGGCATGTCGGGCCTGTGGAGTGTCGCAGTCGGCTTCAACGAGAAACGCCTGATCGACGCGGCCACGGCGCAGATGCAGAAACTGCCCTATTACCACAATTTCGCGCATCGCTCGCACGGGCCGGCCATCGACCTGGCCGAAAAACTGATCGAGATGGCACCGGTGCCCATGAGCAAGGTGTTCTTCACCAATTCCGGGTCGGAGGCGAACGACACCATTCTCAAGATGCTGTGGTATCGCTCCAACGCGCTTGGCCTGCCGGAGAAGAAGAAGGTGATCTCGCGGATCCGTGGCTATCACGGGGTGACGATCGCGTCGGCCTCGATGACGGGTCTGCCCTACAACCACAAATCCTTTGACCTGCCGATCGAGGGCGTGCTGCACACCACCTGCCCGCATTACTGGCGCGAGGGGCAGGAGGGTGAAAGCGAGGAAGAGTTCGCCACCCGCTGCGCCGAGGATCTGGATGCCATGATCCGCTCCGAAGGGCCCGAAACCATCGCGGCCTTCATCGCGGAGCCGGTCATGGGGGCCGGGGGTGTCGTTGTCCCGCCCGCCACCTACTGGGAGAAGATCCAGGCGGTTCTGGGCAAGTACGATATCCTGCTGATCGCCGACGAGGTCATCTGCGGCTTTGGCCGGACCGGCAAGATGTTCGGCAGCGAGACCTTTGACATCAAGCCCGACATCATGACCATGTCCAAGCAGATCACCTCGTCCTATTTCCCGTTCTCGGCCTTCATGATGACCGAAGAGGTTTACGGGCCGATCGCGGATGAAAGCCA
>JANSYB010000247.1 GCA_024742655.1 Paracoccaceae bacterium
CAGGGCGCGCGCGGCGGCCTCGGCCGCCATCCGCCCCGAGGCGATGGCATGCCCGATCCCCTCGCCGGTGATCGGGTCGACAAGACCCGCCGCATCCCCCGCCAGAAGGACATTGCCGCGCCCCGGGCGCGGTTTGGCCTCCCCGAAGGGCAGGAAATGGCCCTTGACCCTGATGCCCTGACCCGTGCCGAGTTGATCGAGATAGGCCGCCAGATGCGCGGCCATGTCCGGGTTGGGCGCATGCAGCCCGCCCAGCCCGATCGTCGTGCTGCCACGCTTGGGAAAGGACCAGCCATACCCCCAACGGGCCGCGCCGAAATCGATGCGGATGGGCGTTGTCGGGTCCGGACCCTCGGACGGGGCCTCGACCTCGAGGGCGAAGCCCACGCGCGCGGGATCGAAGGATCGCCCGAAAAGGGCTTTTGCAACAATGCTTTGCACCCCGTCAGCGCCGATGAGGGCGGTATAATCGATCTGCTCGCCCGACTGCAGGTCGATGCGGTTGGCCTGCAGCTCCAGATGGCCGATCCGCTGCCCGGTGTAATCCAGCGCCCCGGCCTGCACCGCCTCATGGCAGAGCAACAGATCGAAATCCCACCGCATCGTCAGGTGCAGCGGCGGCACGTCTTCGAGCCCGCCAAGCGGTTTGCCTTGCATGTGGAATTCGAAATTCCTCCGGGTGTCGAACAGCTGCGGGTCGATGTCGAGGCCGAAAACGTCCTTCAGCTGCCCCGCGCAGCGCCCGGTAACGAGGCCGCCACACAGCTTGTTGCGCGGAAAGGTGGCCTTGTCGATCAGCGCGACCGTCAGCCCAAGCGCGCAGGCGCGCCGCGCGGCGGCGGCCCCGGCAGGGCCTGCCCCGATCACGGCAATGTCGACTTTGGCCATGGCGCGATCCTTTCGCAGACTGTGCCACCTTGTGGTGCAGCCCGCTGTTCAGATCAAGCGCGGTTCAGGCGGTTTCCGGCTGCTCGGACGTGTTGGATCGTGATGTCGTCTGCGCCAGACCCGCGTAAAGGATCAACAGAAGGGCGGACAGCGTGCCACTGACGCAATAGGTCAGAAGGACGATATGCCATGCGGCCCCGAAAAACACGCCACCCATTGCGGCGGCGAAAAGCCCGATTACGCTTCCGAACATCAACCCTGCAAGTGCCATCGTTTTTTTCCTTTTCCAAGCAGCCTAGCCAGACAAGTCGCCGCGCGTGGCAGAAAAAAGGCACAAGCCGCACATTTTTGCGAAACTGTGACCTTTGGTAAACAGCCTGGCATGGGCGTCTTAAGGTCAGGTTAACGCCAATTCGATGGTGTCCGGCGCCCGTCCGGGGCCGTTTTTTGCGACGGCTTGCCAGTGTTTGCGACCGAGCAATCGCCATATGTCGACGCGTCTTGGCCAAGGATGTGCGGTGGCACGAGATGTTGCGCGAACGGATTGGGATCGGGGTAGGGTGCGTGATGTCACGCACCGAAACGGAACATTAACCGTCATTGCGACAATATGGACGGATGTCGAATTATGTTCGCCCAAGGGTTTCAGGTGCGACCGTGTTTTTCACGGTCAATCTGGCGCAACGCGGCAGCCGCTTGCTGGTCGATGAGGTGGCGCGTTTACGCGCGGCCGTGCGGCAAACATGCGCTGAGCGGCCATTTCACATCGATGCGTGGGTCGTGTTGCCGGACCACATTCACGCGGTTTGGACATTGCCCACGGGTGATTCCGATTTCTCGACGCGGTGGCGGCTGATCAAGTCCCGGTTTTCGCGTGGTCTTCCGAAAGGCCCGTTGCGCGCCAGTCACGAACTGCGGCAGGAACGCGGGATATGGCAAAGGCGGTTTTGGGAACACCATGTTCATGGCCCCGATGAGTATAACGCCCTGATCCGGTATTGCTGGATGAACCCCGTCAAGCATGGATTGGCGCAAAAGCCGGAAGACTGGATGTATTCATCCGTACATCGCGACCTGCATGGTGCGCGATCAGACGTCGCGTAGGGTGCGTGATTTCACGCACCTGTCGAGTTCGGTCTGAAGGTGCGTGTGAACACGCACCCTACGTCCCTGACGCAGCGTTGGTCGCTGTCCCGGTTTCGCCTTTGCCCGGCTTGGGTTCCGGACGGGCTGACGGGGTGGGCGCGCATGTCCTTCTGAAACGCGTGCGCCCGCAGGTCGAACGTCAGGCGTTCGACGTCACCGCGCGAATTTCTTGTGCTTGAGGCGCTTGGGCTTCAGCGCATCCGCCCCCAGCCGGCGTTTCTTGTCTTCCTCGTAATCCTCGAAGTTGCCTTCGAACCATTCGACATGCGCCTCGCCCTCAAAGGCCAGGATATGCGTGCAGATGCGGTCGAGAAAGAAGCGGTCGTGGCTGATCACCACGGCGCAGCCCGCGAAATCCACCAGCGCGTCTTCCAGCGCCCGCAGGGTTTCCACGTCCAGATCGTTGGTCGGCTCGTCGAGCAGGATCACGTTGCCCCCCTCTTTCAGCAGCCGCGCCATGTGCACCCGGTTGCGCTCCCCGCCCGACAGCAGCGAGACCTTTTTCTGCTGGTCCCCGCCCTTGAAGTTGAAGGCCGAGCAATAGGCACGGGAATTCATCTGCGCGTCGCCCAGTTCGATCACCTCGGCGCCGCCCGAGATCGCCTCCCAGACGGTCTCGCCATCCTTGAGGTCATCGCGGGACTGGTCGACATAGGCCAGCTTGACCGTATCGCCGTATTCCAGCGTGCCCTCATCGGGCTGTTCCTGCCCGGTGAGCACCTTGAACAGCGTGGATTTGCCCGCGCCGTTGGGGCCGATCACACCGACGATGCCGCCGGGCGGCAGCGAAAAGCTGAGATCCTCGATCAACAGCTTGTCGCCCATGGCCTTTTTCAGCCCGTCGACCTCGATCACCTTCTGACCGAGGCGCGGACCGTTGGGGATGATGATCTGGGCGCGGCCCAGTTTCTCGCGCTCCGACTGGTTGGCCAGATCGTTATAGGCGTTGATCCGGGCCTTCTGCTTGGCCTGGCGGGCCTTCTGGCCCTGACGCATCCATTCCAGTTCGCGCTCCAGCGTTTTCTGGCGCGACTTGTCCTCGCGGGCCTCCTGCTCCAGCCGCTTGGCCTTCTGCTCCAGCCAACTGGAATAATTCCCCTCGTAGGGGATGCCGCGGCCGCGATCGAGTTCGAGGATCCAGCCGGTGATGTCATCGAGGAAATAGCGGTCATGGGTGACGATCAGGATCGTGCCCTTGTAGTCGATGAGGTGCTGTTGCAGCCACGCGATGGTTTCGGCATCAAGGTGGTTGGTCGGCTCGTCCAGCAGCAGCATCTCGGGGGCCTCGAGCAGCAGCTTGCACAGTGCGACGCGGCGTTTCTCGCCCCCCGACAGTGTGCTGACATCGGCGTCATCGGGCGGGCAGCGCAGCGCCTCCATGCTGACATCCACCTGCGCGTCGAGATCCCACAGGTTGGCGCTGTCGATCTCGTCCTGAAGCTGCGCCATTTCGTCGGCGGTCTCGTCGGAGTAGTTCATCGCCAGTTCGTTGAACCGGTCCAGCTTGGCCTTCTTATCGGCCACGCCGAGCATCACGTTGCCGCGCACGTCGAGGCCGCCGTCAAGCTCGGGCTCCTGCGGCAGGTAGCCCACCTTGGCGCCCTCGGCCGACCACGCCTCGCCCGAGTAGTCGGTATCGAGCCCGGCCATGATCTTCATCAGGGTGGATTTGCCCGCGCCGTTCACACCGACGACACCGATCTTCACGCCGGGCAGAAAGCTGAGATGGATGTTCTCGAAGCATTTCTTGCCGCCGGGATAGGTCTTGGAGACGCCCTGCATGTGATAGACGTATTGATAGGCTGCCATGGGATTGCTCTTTTTCTGAGTGCGGAACCATCTGCCATGTAACCGGCCCGGGCGGCGAATTCAAATGCCGATATTCGGGCCCGGGCGCGACAGCCGTCAGACATGGCCCGCGCGCGGCAGGGGGGAGGTTTTTCCGGGCGCATCCGTTGCGGGCGGAAATGCCAGAGGATGCGGCATCGGCGCATTTGCCTTCAACCAGGCGAGTGCATCGGACACCGCCATTGGCCGGGCCAGGCCGAAGCCCTGGATCAGGGGGCATTTCGCCTTGCGCAGGATATCGAGCTGTGCCGCGGTTTCCACGCCCTCGGCCACCACTTTCATGTTGAGAAGCCCGCACAGTCGGATGATGGCGCGGATGATGATGCGGTTGCGCGGGTCGTCGTGAAGCCGCGCGATCATCGAGCGGTCGAGCTTGATCGCGTCGATATCGATCGAGGACATATGCGCCAGCCCGCCATAGCCCGTGCCGAAATCATCCAGCGCCACGCGCGCGCCCAAACGTTTGAGGCGGTCGACCGCGCCCATGACATCGCAACCTTGCCCGTTCAGGATCGTTGTTTCAAGGATTTCGACGCAGATGCAACGGGCCGGCAGGCCACGTGATTGCAGCGCCCAGTCCAGAAGACCGGGGTAGTTCACATCCGCCAGGATCTCGGCCGAGACGTTGATCGACATGCACATATCGGAAAATCCGCTGGCGCGGATATGGGTCAGGGCATCAAGGGCAAGCATCATTGACCGGTAATCCAGATCCGCCAGCAGGCCCGTGCTGCGTGCCGTATCGAGAAAGGCGCCGGGGGGCAGCTGTCCGCGGGTCGGGTGGTTCCAGCGCAAAAGCGCCTCGAAGCCGGTGATGCGGCCAAGCCCGAGATGCAGTTGTGGTTGCAGATGCACCTCCAGCTGATCCTCGGCGATCGCACTGCGCAGGTCGCGGGCCAGTTGGTTTTGCAGGGTCTGCGCCCGGCCCAGATCATCGGTGTAAAGAACCACCCGGCCGCGTCCCCGGTTCTTGGCGGCATAAAGGGCCTGGTCGGCATGCTGGATCAGGGTTTCTCCGCTCC
>JANSYB010000648.1 GCA_024742655.1 Paracoccaceae bacterium
GACAGTCACGTAAAAAATTCGCTGCAACGCAACATCATTGCGCGCCGCAGCGCAACATCACGCAGGCGATTTGGCCCGCGGACGCAACACGTGTGGCATGCCCGGGTCGTAAAGCGCGCTTTCGGTGAAATCCGCGATCTCGCCCAGCACCGGACCGACTATGATCAGCGCCGTGCGCGTGATCTTTTCGGCGCGCACCTTGCCCTGTATGTCCTCCAGCGTGCCGCGGATGAACATCTGGTCCGGCCATCCCACGCGATAGGCCACCACCACCGGGCAGTCCGCGCCATAATGCGGGATCAGCACCCGCTGAATCTCGCGCAGGTTCCGCACGCCCAGGTGAATGGCCAGCGTGGTGCCGGTGCGCGCGAAGTTTTCCAGTGTCTCGCCCGGCGGCATCGAGGTGGATTTCATGCTCACTCGGGTCAGCACGATCGACTGGCCCACCTCCGGCACGGTCAGTTCCTGGCCCAGGGCCGCAGCCGCCGCGGCATAGGCGGGCACGCCGGGGATGATCTCGTAGTCGATCCCATCCGCGCGCAGACGCCGGATCTGTTCGGCGATGGCCCCGTAAAGCGACGGGTCGCCCGAATGCACCCGCGCCACGTCCTGTCCGCGGCCGTGCGCCGCGACGATTTCGGCATGGGTCTCGTCGAGTGTCATCGGCGCGGTATCCATCACCCGCGCCCCCTCGGGCGCACAGGCCACCACCTCGGCGGGCACGAGGCTGCCGGCATACAGGCAGACCGGGCAGGCCCCGATCACGCGCTCGGCCTTTTTGGTCAGCAGTTCCGGGTCGCCCGGGCCCGCCCCGATGAAATAAACCGTCATTCGCCCAGCAATCCTTTCAATTGATCCCCAAGGTAATAGCAAACGCACACCTTGCCGCCCGCGCCGTGTTCGCCCAGGAACACCCCGTCGGCATCCGAGATATAGGCGCAGATCGCAAGGAACTCGTTCAGGCGGGTGTCGTCCACCGGTCCACCGCGGCTCATCAGATCCTCGATTTCCTGACGTTCCCCGAATTGCTGAACGGCCCACGCGGCTTGCTGCATGGGTTTGGGCACATCCGGGTGCCCCCAACCCCACATCCAGCTGCCATCATCCGACAAGGTGCCCGCCACCTGCGCCTCCACCGACAGCTCGGGCGCGTCCTCGAAACACAGCACCAACCGCCGCTTCTTGAGGTTCAGCCGGTAGTCGGTCACCTGGTCCAGCTTCTGGCCCAGCTCGCTTCCGGCCATGCGGGTCTTGAGGTGAAACTGCGCATTCGTGGCCAGTTGCCGGTAGTCCTCGGGCAGTTGCGTCGCCCCGGCATCGGCCATGCGGCCGGCGAATTCCAACAGGATCTCGTTCATCTTTCACCTCTCCCCTCAGCCTTGCGCGCCACCCCTGCGGGATGGCGGGCGGGGCGCCTTTGCCGCAGGCAAACAGCGCCACGCGTCATCCCCGGCTCTCTGCCAGGTCCCCGTCGATCTTGCGCGCATAGCCGCGTGGCGTGAACATTCGCGGCCCCTCGCCCAGCTGCGCCAGCCGCGAATTGGACGAGCCGACCAGCACCACGGTCAGCATATCCACCTCGTCCACCTGCAGATCCTCCAACCGCCGATACCGTACCTGTTCCTCGGGCCGGCCGAGGTTGGATGCCAGCATCACGGGCGTATCGGCCGGGCGGTGCCGCAGCAGGATGTCACGCGCCTCAGCCAGCAACGTCCGGCGTGTCTTGCTGACCGGGTTGTAGAAGGCGATGACGAAATCGCCCTCGGCGGCCGCGTTGAGCCGCCGGATGATATCCTCGCGCGGGGTCAGCAGGTCGCTCAGACTGATCGTGCAGAAATCATGCCCCAACGGCGCGCCCGCCCGGGCCGCGGCGCCCTGCAAGGCGCTCACGCCGGGGGAACACACCACCTCGACGCGCCGCGCCGCGTCGCTGACACCTTCGTTCTCCGGCCCACGGTCCAGCAATTCAAAGAC
>JANSYB010000582.1 GCA_024742655.1 Paracoccaceae bacterium
AAGGTAGCGCCGGATACGGTCGTCGAACTCGGTGATATCGCTGTCCTCGAAAGCGTTGGACAGGCTCATCATGCGCACCGCATGGGTGACCTTGGCAAAGCCTTCGGCCGGGCTCGCGCCGACCTGTTCACTCGGGCTGTCGGCCCGTTTGAGATGGGGAAAACGCGCCTCGATGGCGCTGTTGCGTTGCTTCAGCGCGTCGAATTCCGCATCCGAGATTTCGGGCGCGTCTTTCTGGTGATAGGCCCTGTTGGCGCGGGCGATCTCGTCGGCCAGCCGCGCCAGCTCGTCGCGCGCCTCGGCCTCGCTCAGCTTGTCCACCGCGATGTCACCACTCATCCCGTGCCCCCTCTGTGAGCGGACGCCTCACATGTTGTCCGCCAGTCAGAGTGTTAGGGCGCTGCGCCGCCAAGGTCCAGTGGCACCTCGCATGTCAGGCCCGGCGCGAGTGGTGGCCGATAACCGGGCCCGAAAACCGGGTGTGCCCTCAGGCGCCGATGGCCAGCCGGTCGTCCCCGCCCGCCTCGGCCGGGTCGGGATCACGCAGAACATAGCCGCGGCCCCAGACCGTTTCGATGTAATTTTCGCCGCCCGTGGCCTCGGCCAGTTTCTTGCGCAGCTTGCAGATGAACACGTCGATGATCTTCAACTCGGGCTCATCCATGCCGCCGTACAGATGATTCAGGAACATTTCCTTGGTCAGGGTCGTACCCTTGCGCAGGCTGAGCAGTTCGAGCATCTGGTATTCCTTGCCGGTCAGATGCACCGTCTTGCCTGCGACCTCCACGGTCTTGGCATCGAGGTTGACGTTGATCTTGCCGGTGCGGATCACCGATTGCGAATGTCCCTTGGACCGGCGGATGATCGCGTGAATGCGCGCCACGAGCTCCTCGCGGTGGAACGGTTTGGTCAGGTAGTCATCCGCGCCGAAACCGAACCCCTTGATCTTGTTCTCGGTGTCATCGGCCCCCGACAGGATCAGGATCGGCGTTTCCACCCGCGCAAGCCGCAGCTGGCGCAACACCTCGTGCCCGTTCATGTCCGGCAGGCCGAGGTCCAGAAGGATCAGATCATAGTCATAGAGCTTGGCCAGATCGATCCCTTCCTCCCCAAGATCCGTCGTGTAGACGTTGAGGTTTGCATGGGTCAGCATCAGTTCGATGCTCTTCGAGGTCGTGGGATCATCTTCCACCAAAAGGACGCGCATTTGAAACTCTCCGCTAGTATCCGTGTCTGTGATCGAGACTGGCCAAAATTGGTTAACTACAGGTTAACGTTGGAGAACAAATAGCGATTTCTACCTATGGTTGTCCAGTTTTTTCGTGATCGTCACCTTCAACCCCTCCTGACCGTGGCGCGAAACCGCTTGTAACCACTCATGAAATTCCTCCTCACTGATATTGTATTCCGCCTGCGCCTCGGCCTGCGTTATCAAGCCATGCAGCACCGCGCGCACCACGGCCAGTTTGCGCGAAGCGACCCATCTGCGTGTCGCCGGCGGTGGCAAATCCGCGCGTGTCATCACCGTTCCGTCCGGCAGTGTCACCGCGCGCGGTCCGTCAACTTTTCTAAGAAACATGGTCCACACCCCTTACATCTCACCGGCCCGAACATGACGACCGGGCCTTAATGGCCGGTGAAACCGATCCGGCAGAGTGTTTCGCATTTTTCTAAACCGCAGCGGCACTTCACATATGCGCCACAGGGGTTATATACCCCCGCATCGGACCGGAGATCCCCATGCCCCTCGACCCTGCGTTGAATTCGCTCGGATTTGCCAAGCCACCCGCCGACACGCGTGTTGTCGTGGCGATGTCGGGCGGCGTGGATAGTTCCGTCGTGGCCGCCATGCTGGCCGAAGAGGGTTATGACGTGGTGGGCGTCACCCTGCAGCTTTACGATCACGGCGCGGCGCTGGCCAAGAAGGGCGCGTGCTGTGCGGGCGTGGATATCCACGATGCCCGCCGCGTGGCCGAGGATATGGGCTTTCCGCATTACGTGCTGGATTACGAGAACATCTTTCGCGACGCGGTGATCGATGAATTCGCCGACAGCTATCTTGCGGGTGCCACGCCTGTGCCCTGCATCCGCTGCAACGAGCGGGTGAAGTTCAAGGATCTGCTGGAAACGGCGAAGGACCTCGAGGCCGATTGCATGGCCACCGGCCATTACATTCAGCGCAAGCTGGGCGATCTTGGCCCGGAATTGCACTGCGCGGAGGATGCCAACCGCGACCAGAGCTATTTCCTGTTCTCGACCACGC
>JANSYB010000191.1 GCA_024742655.1 Paracoccaceae bacterium
GCCCTTTTCGGGCAGCAGGTAGTTCAGCAGGGTGAACACCGATTTCTTGTTCTCGCCCGCGTATTCGGTGTTGCCGATCAGGATCAGCTTGCGATCGAAGTTGAGCGCGATCACCGTGTCCGACCGGCAGCCGTGCTTTTCCGGGTCTGCCTTGAAGGTGGGGCAGTTGATGACGGTGAAATCGGCCACGAAACGGTCCAGCGCCTCGCGTTCGGGGCGGCGCAGCATGTGGCGGATGAAGAGCCCATGCCAGGCCAGTTCGGTCACCATGCGCATGTTGATCGAATGCGCCGGGTCCGCCCCGCCGACGAGATCCTGCACGTAATAGTCGCGGCCCTGCATATGGGCGACCATATCCTGGTAGAGGTGGTCGAACGCCTCGGGCGTCATCGCGGCATTGTTGTCCCACCAGATGCTGTCGGCGACGCTGTTGGTTTTGACCACATGCTTGTCCTTGGGGGACCGGCCGGTGAACTTGCCTGTGGAGACCAGAAAGGTGCCACCCTTGCCGAGCCGGCCTTCGCCGCTGCGCAGCGCGGCCTCGATCAGCGCGGGTTCGATCAGGTTGTAATGGACCTCGCCCAGCCCTGTGATGCCCTGATCCTCGAGCCGGAATTGCGGGTTGACCCGTCCTGATGCCATTGTCCTGTGCTCCTTCGTTTGGCGGTGGCCGTGCCGGCCGCGAACCTGTGTTTCCTGGTGCGGGCGCACGCCGGTATGGTGGCGCATACCACTGATTTGCGCGCCTCTTAGCATGACGCTTTCGTGATTGAACAGGACGGTTTCGCGCAGTTAGCGCAACCAATCCCAAGTTAGCGCAACCAGCACGGTTGCCGACGACACCGGATCTGATGGGCATATGGAAAAGTGAGTCAATTTAGCCATTTCTAAGAATTTTTGATGCCAAATGAACGCAGCTGGCCGGCCGATTCGCACTTTGGGATTGATTGTAAAGGCCAAAAAGGCGCATAGTATTGAAAAAAGCAGGCAACACGAGCAGTACAAGGAAATCACAAATGTCCAAAATCGCCCTTGTGGACGATGACAGGAATATTCTGACATCGGTCTCGATGACGCTCGAGGCGGAAGGCTTCGAAGTGGAAACCTACAACGATGGTCAACAGGCCTTCGACGCGTTCAACAAGAAACTGCCGGACATGGCCGTTCTGGACATCAAGATGCCCCGGATGGATGGCATGGACCTGTTGCAGCGCCTTCGGCAGAAGACCTCTATGCCGGTCATTTTCCTGACCTCCAAGGATGATGAGATCGATGAGGTTCTGGGCCTTCGCATGGGGGCCGACGATTACGTGAAAAAACCGTTCTCGCAGCGCCTTCTGGTGGAGCGTATCCGTGCGCTTCTGCGCCGGCAGGACGCGATGGATGGGAATGTGACCGGCGACACCGAGGATACCAAGGTGATCGAACGTGGCGAATTGCGGATGGATCCTCTGCGCCACGCCGTGACGTGGAAGGGCATGGATGTGTCCCTGACCGTGACCGAGTTCCTGCTGCTGCAGGCGCTGGCGCAGCGCCCCGGCTTCGTCAAAAGCCGCGACCAGCTGATGGATGTCGCCTATGACGATCAGGTCTATGTCGACGACCGCACCATCGACAGCCATATCAAGCGTCTTCGCAAGAAACTGCGCATGGTCGATGCGGAGTTCTCGGCCATCGAAACCCTCTACGGTATCGGGTATCGTTATAACGAGGAATAATGGCGCTGGCCGAGGGATATCACGTGCGCGATCTGTCGCCCAATGACGATGACGGTGTTGTTCTCGGCGATGATTTCGTCGCGCCGGAAAACGTCGTGGAGGACGAGGTCCGCATCCGCCGGGAGCGGCGCGGCTTCTTCTTTTCGGGCGGCAGCGGTGGCTCCCTCACGCGCAAGATCATCACCTTCAACCTGATCGCGCTGAACGTTCTTGTTGCCGGGATCCTCTACCTGACGTCTTCCCGCGACGGGCTTGCCCAACAGCATGCTGACAGTCTGCAGGGCGACGTGGAACTGATCGCCGATGTGTTCGAGGCACAGCTGCCGGCCGGTGCGCCGGTCAGTTTCGTCTCGGCCGACGGCATTGACGTTGCCGCCACGCTTGACGGGCTCGATGTCCGCGAGGGCATCGAAATCTTCGTTTTCGACCCTGACGCCCGGCTGGCTGGACGGGCGGAAGGCATGATGCCCCGCCCGGGCGGAACAGCCATAGATCAGCCCACTGTCATCACCGATGCCCTCAACCAGGTTTGGGAATGGATGTCGGCGCCGCTGGCGTCGTTGCTTGTGCCCGACGACCCGCTGACCGTTCAGGACCAGGCTGCGGCCCTTGTCAGCATGGCGCTGGAGGACGGAACGCAGCTGAGCCGCGGTGAAATCGAGGATGGCACGACCGTGTTCACGGTGGCCTCCCCGATCATGCAGGGGCGCGATGCGGTGGGCGTGGTGGCGCTTGCCAGCGCGTCCGGTGAGGTGGATCGACTGTCGCGGATCGAACGCGAACGCGTGTTGCAGATGTTCCTCGTGGCGACCTTGGTGTCGGTCGGGCTCAGCCTAATTCTGGCCTCGACCATCGCCAACCCGTTGGCGGAACTGGCCGCGGCGGCCGAGGTGGGCGGCGCGCGCAACAGGGGCAAGGGCAACAAGGGAGGCGGGCGGATCCGCATTCCCGACCTGACGGCACGCCCGGATGAAATCGGCCGTCTGAGCGGTGCATTGCGCGGTATGGTCGGCGCGCTTTATCACCGCATCGACGGCAATGAACAGTTTGCCGCGGACGTGGCGCATGAGATCAAGAACCCGTTGGCCAGCCTTCGGTCGGCCGTGGGCACGATGCGCGTGGCCAAGCGTGACGATCAGCGTGAAAAACTGCTGAACGTGATCGAACACGATGTGCGCCGTCTCGACCGTCTGGTCAGTGACATCTCCAACGCATCGCGCCTGGACAGTGAACTGGTCCGCGAGGAGCAGGAACCGTTCGACCTGATCGCGATGCTGGGCAACCTGTCGCAATATCTTGGTGAAGAGGCCCGCAAGAAGGGTGTCGAATTCATCACCGATTTCCCCGCCGAGCCCGTGGTCGTGATGGGTCTCGAGGCGCGTCTGGCGCAGGTTTTCGTCAACCTGATCACCAATGCGACCTCGTTCTGCGAGGAAGGCGATGCCATTCGCCTCTGGGCGCGCAAACGGGACAACCGGGTCGTCGTCGTCGTCGAGGATACCGGCCCCGGCATCCCCGAACAGGCGCTGACCAAGATTTTCCAGCGCTTTTATTCGCAGCGTTCCGAAAAGGAATTCGGCAATAATTCCGGCCTTGGACTGTCCATTTCCAAGCAGATCGTCGAGGCGCATGATGGCGTGATCTGGGCTGAGAACATTCGCCCGGCCGATGCCGATATGACATCCGATCCGCTCGGGGCACGATTTGTCGTCGGCCTGCCGGTCTGACGGTCCGGGCGATGTCGGCCGGAAATGCGCCCCCCGCCCAAGACCTGATTCACGCCACGACAGTTGAGGTCAACGGCCGCGGGGCATTGATCCGCGGGGCGTCGGGCCAGGGAAAATCAGGGCTGGCCTTGCAACTCCTGGCGCTTGGCGCCGGTCTGGTTGCCGATGATCGCACGAAGATCTGGCGTGACGGCGCGCAGGTGATGGCCGATGCGCCCGACAGCATCCGGGGCCGGATCGAGGCGCGGGGCATGGGCATTCTGGCCGCGCCGGACACGGGCCCGGTGCCATTGGCCGTAATCGTGGATTTGGATCACGAGGAAAACGATCGCCTGCCGCCCTGGCGGGTGGATCGCATCCATGATGTCGATCTGCCCGTGATCAGAAAAACCACCGCCCCCCATTTTCCCGCGGCGATCATGGCATATCTTAGAGCGTGCCGGCTTGAATGAAGGAGCACCTGCAATGCAAACGCAGGAGGAAAGCGCCCGCAAACGTCTTGTTCTGGTGACGGGTCCGTCCGGCGCCGGCCGGACGACATCGATCCGTGCGCTGGAGGATATGGGATATGAGGCGATCGACAACCTGCCGCTGTCGCTGTTGCCGCGTCTTCTGGATGGCCCGGCCCCGGACAAGCCTCTGGCACTGGGCGTCGATACCCGCAACCGGGACTTTTCGACCAACGCGCTGATCGAGGTGATCGACCGCTTCGGCGGGGCGTCGCAGGGCGGCGTTCACGTGCCGATGCAGGTTCTCTATCTCGATTGCGGCGCCGAGGTTCTGTTGCGCCGGTTCTCGGAAACGCGGCGGCGGCATCCCCTGGCGCCCGCCGAAAACCCCGGCACGGGGATCGCGCGCGAATTCGATTTGCTGGGCCCGATCCGTGCGCGCGCGGATATCCTGATCGATACCTCCGAGATGTCGCCGCATGACCTGCGGGCCGAGCTTGAGCACTGGTTCGCGCCTCAGGGCGAGGGGCAGCTGGCGGTGTCTGTGCATTCCTTTTCGTACAAGCGTGGCCTGCCCCGGGGGCTGGACATGGTGCTGGACTGCCGCTTTCTGAGAAATCCCTATTGGGAAGCGGGGTTGCGGGGCCTGGACGGGCGCGAGGCGCGGGTTGCCGATTACGTGGCCGGCGATGACAGGTTCGAGGCTTTTCGCGACCGGGTGATCGATCTCGCGCTGATGCTGCTGCCGGCCTATCAGGCGGAGGGCAAGGCGTATCTTGCGATCGGGTTCGGGTGCACCGGCGGGCAACACCGAAGCGTCACGCTGGCAGAAACTTTGGCGCGGGCCCTTGCGGATGCGGGGTGGCAGGTGTCTATAAGGCACCGGGAGCTTGAGCGCCGGGGCCATATGGACCCGGTTGCGGCCCCGCATACCGGAAATCCGGCGACGACAGGAGACGCAGGGCGGTGATCGGCATCGTTATCGTGGCACACGGGGGGCTTGCACAGGAATACCTCAAGGCGGTCGAACATGTCGTCGGCAGCCAGACGGGTGTTCGCGCCATCGCGATCGAAGGCGAGCATGACCGCGCGATCAAGCAATCCGAGATTTGCGCGGCGGCCGATGCCGTGGACATGGACGAGGGCGTTGTGATCGTGACGGACATTTTCGGCGGATCGCCGTCCAACTTGTCGCTGAAAGCCTGTCAGCCGGAAAACCGCCGCATCCTGTACGGGGCCAACCTGCCGATGCTGATCAAGCTGGCCAAAAGCCGCCATCTGCCCGTCCCCGAGGCTGTCCGGCTGGCGCTCGATGCCGGTCGCAAGTACATCGACAGCCACAATGTCGCGCCGGACTGAACCAGAAAGACGAACTTCGCATGACCGAAACTGTTTCCAGGCAACTCAAGATCGTGAACGAAAAAGGGTTGCATGCCCGGGCAGCCGCCAAGCTGGTCGAGGTGGTCGAAGGGTTCGACGCCAATGCCGAGATCAGCCATGAGGGCCAGTCCTCGGGGGCTGACAGCATCATGGGTCTTTTGATGTTGGCAGCGTCGAAAGGAAAGACTATTGACGTGCGAGCTTGGGGCGCGGACGCTGAGGCCCTGATAGATGCGGTAGACGCCCTTGTGGCCGACCGTTTCGGCGAAGACATGTAAAGACGCGAAATGCGCGACGGGACAGGATCAGACCAGGTGACGGAACGCGCTCAGGACGGGATCGGCGA
>JANSYB010000469.1 GCA_024742655.1 Paracoccaceae bacterium
ACCGGTTCCGGCAGGGCGGATTTGAGGAAATCTGCGTTTGTCATACGGTGCTTATCCGTGCCCGGTGTTACAAGAAGATGACGGAGTCTGCCCGTCCTCGGTGCGCTTGTCCAGCAGCTCGCGCGCAAGGGTGCGGTTGATTGCGCGCCCCGCGTCCAGTGCCGCGGCATCAAGGGCGGCGACGATGTCATGGGCGGCCTCGAACGACCGGTCGATCCGGCGCGTCAGAAAGGGCACCAGATCGGGGGTCGGGCTGATCTGGCGGTCGTGAAAAAGCTTCATCAGCACCGCCGAAAGCAGCGCGTCATCGGGGGGGTGCAGCGTGCCCGTGGGCGTGGCCTGCACCCGGCTGGCCAGATCTGGCAGGCTCAGCGGCCAGTAATTGGGCGCCGTGCGCGCGGTCAGAAGCAGGCTGTGCCCCTCGGCGAGGCACAGGTTGTGCAGATGAAACAGCGCCTCTTCCATGTCGCGCTGACCGGCGATGGTGCAGCAATCCTCGACCGCGACCGGGCCGGTGGCCAGTTCGGCGATGTCCTGATCCGGCAGGTCGGTGGCCCTGACGATCCGGGCGCCGCTGAGGCCCGACCAGACATGCACCAGATGCGTCTTGCCCGATCCCGCCGGGCCGACAAGGGCCAGCTTGCGCGCGGGCCAGTCGGCCCAGCCCTCGATCATGGCAACGGCGGCGGCATTGGCGGCGGAGACGAAAAAGTCGTCTCGCCCGTGGGCCGTGATGACGGGCAGATCAAAGCTGAGCTGACGGGGCATTACTCGTCCTTGTCCGCCAGGCCGCGATACAGGCGGCTGTCGAGATATTGCCGGGTCGCAAAGCGCGCCAGCACCCCGATGGAGGCGGCGACCGGCACGGCCACCAGCATGCCGACAAAGCCGAACAGCGCGCCGAAGACCGACAGCGCGAAAATCAGCCAGACAGGATGCAGGCCCACCGAGCTGCCGACCAGCTTGGGTGTGAGGACATTGCCCTCCATCACCTGGCCCAGCACGAAAATGCCCGCGACAAGGCCAATGGACAGCCAGTCGCCCCAGAACTGGAACAGCGCCAGACCGATCGCCAGCACCCCGCCCAGCAGGGCGCCGATATAGGGAATGAAAGTGATCAGCCCGGCAAAGGCGCCCACCACCAGGCCGAATTGCAGCCCCACCAGCATCAGCGCCACCGCGTAATAGGTGCCCAGCACGAGGCACACGGTGCCCATGCCGCGGATAAAGCTGGCCAGTGTCTGGTCGATCTCGCCAGCCAGCTGGCGGATCACCGGGGCGTGGTCGCGCGGCAGAAGGCGGTCGATCTCGGCGATCATGCGATCCCAGTCATACAGCAGGTAGAACGCCACCACTGGCACGATCACCAGCAGAACCACCACATTGATGAGCGACGCGGCCGAGCCCAGCACCGTTTCGATCAACTGGCCGCCGCGGTCGCGGATCGTCTCGCCCACCGAGATCAGTGACTGGCGCAGGGTCGAGCCTTCATCGACGATCTGGGGGAATTTCTCGGTCAGGAAGGCCTGCAGATCATTGAACAGCTGTGGTGCGAAATTCACCAGATTGGCGGTCTGCTGCACCAGCGTCGGGATGACAAGAAGGGCCAGAAAGACAAAGATCAGCAGCGCGAAAAGCGTGATGATCGTCACCGACAGGGCGCGCGAGAACCCGGTGGATTCCAGCCGGTCGGCCACGGGGTCGAGGAAATAGGCAATCGCCCCGCCCAGCACGAAGGGCAGGATCACGTCGCCCAGAAACCACAACAGCACAAAGAACAACGCCGCAGCGAGGCCCCAGTACTGAATTTGTGTCTTGACTGGAAGTGACATGCGCCCTCGGACTGAACCTGTCCTTAGACATTGCCGATGCGCGCGCGGCTTTCAAGTGGCCCCGCCCGGAAAAGGCGGGGCCGATGCGTGTTTTAGTGGCAGGCCGGGCGGGTGCCGGGCAGCAGAACCTTGTCCACGACATGGATCACGCCGTTGTCGGCCTTGATGTCGGCGATCACGACATTGGCCATCTCGCCGGTGCCGTCCGCGATCATCACGCCGTCGCTGTTCTTGGTGATGCACAGCCGTTCCGAGGTCAGGACAGGCTTGAAGTAGTTCGACCCGCCCGGGATCATCCCGGCGGTCAGCTTGCGGTCATCCACGTGGTACAGCAGCACGTTGGTCAGCTGGTCCTTGTTTTCGGGCTTGAGCAGGGTTTCGACCGTGCCCTCGGGCAGGGCGGCGAACGCATCGTTCAGCGGCGCGTATACGGTGAACGGGCCGGGGCCGGACAGCGTTTCTGCCAGACCGGCGGCCTGCACGGCGGCGACCAGCGTCGAGAACCGTTCGTCGCCTGCGGCGATTTCGACGATATTGGCGGCCTTGGCGCCGGTGGCCAGCAGGACAGCCGTGGTCGCGGCAGCGGCGATTTTGCGGATCGATGTCATGGGGTAAACCTTTCAGGTGTGTTTGTGTGTTGTGACAGGGGGTACGCGGCGCAAGCCCGCGCAGTTCACGACGTCACGCAGGCGTGACTTTGCGTGATGATCGCGTGGAACGTGGCTTGTCTCATCCGCGGCAAAGCCATAAACGGGGCCAAACACCCTGACCGATGAGGTTTGCCATGCGCCTGTCCCGCTATTTCGTGCCGGTTCTGAAGGAAACACCCTCCGAGGCGCAGATCGCCAGCCATCGCCTGATGCTGCGGGCTGGGATGATCAAGCAGGCCAGCGCGGGGATCTATTCGTGGCTGCCTCTGGGCTTCAAGGTGCTGCGCAAGCTGGAAAACATCGTGCACGAGGAACAGGTGCGCGCGGGCCATATCCCGATGTTGATGCCCACGCTGCAATCGGCCGACCTGTGGCGCGAAAGCGGCCGTTATGACGATTACGGCGAAGAGATGCTGCGCATCACCGACCGGCACGGGCGCGACATGCTTTATGGCCCGACCAACGAAGAGCTGATCACCGATATCTTCCGCGCGCATGTGGGCAGCTACAAGGACCTGCCGCTGACGCTTTAT
>JANSYB010000219.1 GCA_024742655.1 Paracoccaceae bacterium
GGTTTGGGGGGTCAGGCGTCACATTTTCGGTGCGAACGAGACATGCCGGTCAGGGCGCGACGCAACGCCAGGGCGGCGGCGCGTTCACGTCCGGAGCGGGCGTTGGTGATTTGTTGCAGGCAATAGTCCTGAAGATCGGGATCGAGCGCGCCATGCGTCAGGGGGCGTATGGCATTCTGAACCTCTGCATCGGTCGCGAAAAGCGGCCCGGTGATGGCGGCGCGATCGAGAATTTCGGCAACGCGGTCGCTGTTGCAGTCCGTCCGCGCGGCGACCATCGGTGGCGTCAGGTCGCCCGCGGGCAGCGGCAGATCCTGATCAGGGACATTGCCGGCGCGACGCAATGCGCGGTCCATCGCCGGATCCAGCACGGTCAGGATGCGTTTGGCACCATGCCGTCTGGCGTGGATCAAAAGCCCGGCCATCAACTCGCAAAGGGTCTGGAACACGGTATCCTGTCCATGCCCGGGGGACAGGCGCCGGTGATCGACACACAGCGCCGACACTTCTCTGGTGTCCGGGCCGAACAGGTCGGGCAGGGCATCGGGATCGCCCCGGGTGAGTAGTGGCAGGACATGGGGGCCGGTCGTTTCCAACAGGCGGGCGCACCCGGCGAGACGGTAGTCGCTGTCGAGGCACAAAAGATAGGTTGGGTCGGCCTGGTCGAAGGCATCCATGCCCGCGAAAGCGGTGCGGCCGGGCCCGGCTGCGCTGTCATTGCGCAGGTGAACCATATCGTTGAGAAGGACGTCGAACCTGTGCCGGTTATGGCGTGTGACCACGAGAATCATCGCGATGATGTCTTTCGTCTGACGGTTGTGTCAGGTCAAAGGTATCACGATCCGGTAAAAAGGATAAAGCAAAATCCCTTATTTGGGATCAATATTCCTGCCATTCGCGAGTCCACGCAGATAAAACAGGGCTTCCGTACGGCGTTGCTCAGGCAAACGCTGAAGAAGTCCAATCATTTCGGAGGTCTGGGCGCTTGGCTCGGGCTGTGTTCCGGGCAGGCCTTCGAACAGGGAAACAACGGATATGTTGAGCGCATCCGCGATCTGCCACAGGCGCGAGGCCGCGATTCGGTTGCTGCCGTTCTCGTATTTCTGCACTTGCTGAAACCGCACACCGATTTTTTCGGCCAGGTCCGTTTGACTCATGCCCAGAGCCTTGCGGTAGATGCGAACGCGCTCACCTATGGCCTGATCGATCGATGGCATCGTACGAACTCTCCGTCTTGGGACTGGAATGGGGGTGTCCGGTCACCGTACCCCGAAGATGATCTGGTACCATGCCGGCGGCGAACCTGTCCAGATGGGACGGGTATGAAAAAGGCCGCGCAGAGCGGGTCTGCACGGCCTTTTGCTGTTTTCAACCAGAGGCTTAATCTTCGTCGCGCTGGTCTTCGTCGGCCTCGGGCAGAACCTCTTCGACGGTTTCGGCGAGATCCTCGTCATCGGAAGCGGCCGAACCAATATCCTCGAACAGTTCCGCGATTTCGAAATCGGCGGCTTCCTCTTCCTCGGCGGCAGCTTCCTGAATGGTCTTGCCGGTGGCCTGCAGTTCCGCCTCTTCGGGGGAGCGGGCCACGTTGAGGATTATGGTCGCCTCGACCTCGGGGTGCAGATGCACCTCGACCTCGTGCAGGCCGAGCGTCTTGATCGGCAGACGGATCAGAACCTGCTTGCGGTCGATGCTGAAGCCTTCCTCGGTTGCAACCTGGGCCGCGTCACGGGTCGACACGGAGCCGTAAAGGTTGCCACCGTCGGACGCCTGGCGAATCACGACGAATTTCTGTCCGTCGAGTTTCTCGGCCAGGGCCTCGGCCTCTTTCTTGGTTTCAAGGTTGCGTGCCTCGAGCTGGGCTTTCTGCTCGTGGAAGGACTCGATGTTTTCCTTGGACGCGGTCAGCGCCTTGCCCTGCAGCAGCAGGTAGTTGCGCGCGAAGCCGGGTTTGACGTCGACGACGTCGCCCATCTGGCCCAGCTTGGCCACGCGTTCGAGAAGGATCACTTGCATTGTTCCGGTCTCCTTACTTCACGGCGTAGGGCAGCAGGGCGAGGAAGCGGGCGCGCTTGATTGCGCGGGCCAGCTCACGCTGCTTCTTGGCCGAAACGGCGGTGATACGGGAAGGCACGATCTTGCCACGCTCAGAGATGTAGCGCTGCAGCAACTTGGTGTCCTTATAGTCGATCTTGGGTGCATTGTCGCCCGAGAAGGGGCAGACCTTGCGACGGCGGAAAAATGGTTTTGCAGCCATGGGTTAGTGTCCTTTCTTCAAGCTTTGATCAACGACGCTCACGGCGATCGCCACGATCCCCGCGCTCGTCTCTCTTCTGCATCTGTACGGATGGGCCTTCGTCGTGCTCATCGACCTTGATGGTCAGCACGCGCATCACGTCTTCATGCAGACGCATCAGGCGTTCCATTTCCTGAACGGCCGGTGCGGGCGCGTCGGTTTTCAGGAAGGCGTAATGCCCCTTGCGGTTCTTGTTGATCTTGTAGGCCATCGTCTTGACGCCCCAGTACTCGCTTTCGACGAGTTTGCCGCCGTTGTCGGCAAGGACGGTTCCGAAATGTTCGATCAGGCCTTCGGCTTGCGCGTTGGACAGGTCCTGGCGCGAGATAAATACATGCTCGTAGAGCGGCATGTCTGTTCCACTTCTTTCTAGGCGCATTTCAAAGGCGGGCCCGTTCCCTTTCGCGGCCCGTCCACGAGAGACTGCGCGGTTCATCCAAATCTGCGAAAGGAAAGCGGCGTATACGACGGATCGCCACGCGCCGCAAGGGTCTGGTTCGCGCCACCGGATGGCCCGCACTTCGCCCCGGCCTTGCCCTTTTTCGGCCCCGATTCGCTGCGACCTTGGGTTGCAACGAAAAGCCGATGGTGAGGGACAGATCGATGACAGTATTCGCAAACAACCCGATGGACATGGCCGCACAGGTCAATGGCGGCCAGCGCGAAGTCCAGACCGGGCAGAGCAGCCTGCGCCGGGCCATCACGGCCGCCGGTGGCGCGGCCTTCCTCATGGCCGCGGTCGGCCTGTGGGCGATCCCGTCCGAGGACGCGGCAATGCAGCTGATGAAGTTGCCTGTTTCGGGCGCGCTTTTCCTTGGCGGTCTCATCATGTTTCGCGGTCTGCGCGAAAAGCAGGACCAGCCGGAGGTGCGGATCGACGCCTCCAAGCGGCAGCTGCGCGTCTATGAATACGACCGCGATGGCCGGTCGGTTCTGTCGGCCTGCCATGACATTGACAGTCTCGAAGAACTGTCGCTGACCGGTCAGACGCTGCGCGCCCGCGGCGCCGATGGCCAGCTGATCGTCTCGATGCCGGTGCCGTCGCGTGCCGCCGAGACGCGCCTGCGCAAGCTGCTGTCACAGGCCGGCTGAGCGCGTCCAGCCCAAGGATTGCAACCGGGTGGCAGGCGGGTTTTGTTCGCCTGCACACAGGGTGTGTTGAATTCTATGGACTTGCCTCAGGCGCGAGTAACGTCATCTTTGCGGGGTACGTATCCGTCACCGCAAGGAGTTGACACATGAGACATTACGCCCTGGCCGCCGCCGTCGCGCTGGCCGCAACCGCTGCGAACGCCGCGCCGGAAAAATACATGCTGGACGCCAGCCACAGCCAAGTCGTTTTTTCCTATAACCACATCGGCTATTCGACCACCTACAACATGTTCTCGGGCTTTGAAGGCGAGATCATGTTCGACGAGGAAGACCCCGCCAATTCGAGCGTCAGCGTCTCGATGCCGGTGATGTCGCTTTTCACCGGCTGGGAAGGCCGCTTCAACCACTTCATGTCCGAGGATTTCTTCGGCGCGGCCGAGGGTGACATGATCACCTTCTCGTCCACGGGAATCGAGGTGACCGGCGACACGACCGCCAAGATCACCGGCGATCTGACGATCAATGACATGACCAAGTCGGTCGTTCTGGATGCCACGCTGAACAAGTCCGAGCCGCACCCGATGAAAGAGGGTCAGGCCTGGGCCGGGTTCGACGCGACGACCACGCTGTTGCGGTCGGATTTCGGTCTTGGAAAATTCGCCCCGGCGGTCAGCGACGAGATCGACGTGATCATCTCGATCGAGGCGGGCAAGGCCGAATAACCACTTCTGAAACACTCGCGGATGACGGGGCTGCATGCGTGCAGCCCCGTTTTTCGTTCCGGATGTGTGACTCAGCCCCGCGTGGCGGTCAGCGAAAACCGGATGTCGACCGTGGCGCCGACATTGCCCTCGCCCTGTTCGCCGATACCCCAGTCGCGCCGGTCCACGCTCAGCCCGCCGCTGGCCTGCGCGGTATCGTCCTCCAGTGTCAGCTCGAACGGCATCTCGACCGGCACGGACTGGTCCTTGATCGTCAGCGTGCCTGTGGCGACATGGCTGCCCTCGCGTGACACGATCTCGGCCGCGAAGGTGGCGGTCGGGTGCGCCTCTGCGTTGAAATAATCCGGGCCCATGGCCTGCTGCGTCACAGAGCCGAGTGTCAGGGACGGGATCGCGACACTGACGGTGACGGCGCCGTGCCGGCCGTCTGCATCGGGGGTTTCGGAATAGTCGATCGAGGCCGTCCAGTCGGCGAATTGTCCCTCGATCGGCGAGCCGAGCTGCGTGATGGCAATGGCCAACTCGCCTTGCTGGACCTGCCATTCACTGTCACCCGCGCTGCGCTTTGCGGTGCCGTCCTGCGTGGTCACGGCCGTTTCGGCATGCGTTTGCGGGAACCAGCCAAGGGCCGCGCCGCCGCCCATAGCCGCCGCCCAGATGACGAGTGCGACGAGGGCGGGCAAGACATGCCCCGGTTGTTGCGCGGTCGGCTGTGCCGCGCTTCCGCCCGGCAGCATCCGGCGCAGGGTGGCGTCGCCGTCGATCAGGTGGTGCTTGAGCGCGCCGGCGATATGCGCGGTCAACGCGCCGATCAGGACCCATTGCAGAATGTAGTGCAGCGTCGCGAAGAGCCCGGCGATGCCCTCATCCTTGGGGACAAAGGGCAGGGTCTGTCCGAAGGGCCACCAGATCGGCGCGAAGCCGGTCGTGGCGGCATGGTGGATCCAGCCTGTCAGCGGCACCAGAACCAGAGAGCCGTATAACAGCCAGTGCGCGGTTTCGGCCGCCATTGCCTCAAGACGGTTGTCCCCGTTCAGCAGGCCGGGCTTGGTCTGTCCGATCGCCCACAGGATGCGCGCCAGCGCGACAAAGAACACCGTGACGCCGATGGTCTTGTGCA
>JANSYB010000220.1 GCA_024742655.1 Paracoccaceae bacterium
AGCTGCGCGGTGCGGCCACCGTCGATGGTATAGATCTGCCCGGTGACAAAACCGGCTTCCTCAGAGGCCAACCAACAGACAAGACTGGCCACCTCTCGGGGGGCACCCGTCCGACGCAGCGGATGTATACCGCCGATCTGCATACGGAACGCATCCGGGTCGCCAAGGCTTTGAATGAAATCCACGTTCAGCGGCGTGTCGATCCAGCCCGGCGCTACGGCGTTGCAACGCACCCCGTCCGGCCCATGATCGACGGCCACCGCGCGCGTTAGTCCATGCAACCCCGCCTTGGAGGCGCAATAGGCCGGGTGGCGCGGGTTCGAGCCCAGCCCCTCGATGGAGCCCACGTTGACGATGGCCCCGCCGCCCTGTTTGAGCAGGGGCATGGCATGGCGCATCAGCAGGAAAGGCGCGGTCAGGTTCACCTGCATCTGAAGATGCCAGTCGGCCTCGTCCATTTCCTCGACCGTGCCTTCGCGCATGATACCGGCATTGTTGATCAGAACGTCCAGTTTGCCGGATCTTTCGAGGACGTCCTGGATCACCGCCGAAGGCGCGGCCGGATCACTGAAATCTGCGGAGATATCCTCGTGCCCTGACACGCCCCGTTGAGCACAGAACACGCGAGCGCCCTCTTCAGCCAGCTGTGCCGCCGTCGCGGCCCCCATGCCCGAAGAGGCGCCCGTGACCAGCGCCACCTTGCCGGCAAAGCGGCTCATATCACCGGCTTCCCGCCGTTGACCTCGACGCAAGCCCCGCACATGTAGCGGGCGGCATCCGAGGCAAGAAACAGGATCACGTCGGCGATCTCTTCCGGCTCGGCGATATGGCCGATTGGCACCGAGGCATTGAGATCCTCGACCGCCTTGTCGGGATCGAACCCACGCGCGGCGAAACCGCTGCGTAGCATCGGCGTGTTCACCTCGTTGGGGCAGACCGCGTTCACCCGGATGCCCTGGTGCGCATGGTCGCGGCCAAGGCACTGGGTGAGCGAGGCGATCGCGGCCTTGGACATCACGTAAAGCGGATGGTTCGGCCCCGGCCGCACCCCCCAACAGGAAGATATGTTCACGATGGCCCCACCCCCGGCCCTGGCCATGATCGGGATGGCCGCGCGGCAAATGCGGAACGGGGCCTCCACATTCACGCCCATCGTCAGGGCATAATCGGCATCGCTGGCCGTGGTGATATCACCGCGCGTGATGACGCCCGCGTTGTTGATCACGATATCCAGTCCACCCAACAGAACCTCGGCCCAGCCGGGCAGCGCATCGGCGAAGGTCGGATCGGTCAGGTCGCCATCGACATGGTGATCGGCCTCGACCGCCCGGCTGTCACGGTCGCTGGCGGCCACCTGTGCGCCCTCGGCCCGCAGCATCGCCACCACCGCCTGCCCGATCCCTCCGGCGGCCCCTGTGACAAGCGCCCGCCTGCCTGCGAACCGCATCAGGCGACCTCGTACCGGATGGGTAACTTCAGCGCACCGGTGTTGCCACTGTCGGGCAGCCATTCGGGATTGCCGTCATAGCGCACCGTGCGAAACGTCTGCCGCAAGGCGTTCAGCGCACAGCCCGTGTCGGTGCGGGCCACGAAATGGCCGATACAATGATGCGCACCACCGCCGAAGCCGAAATGCTTGCGCCGTTTGGCCGTGATGTCGAAACGCGGGTCGTCGCAAACCTCTGGATCGCGGGCCGAGGCATGCACCAGAAGATGCACGACCGTCCCCTTGGCGATGGTCAGCCCGTTCATCTCCACGTCTTCCAGTGCCTCACGGGTGGACCATGTTGTGGTCGGGCGGGCGCGGATGAATTCCTCGACGGCCGCCGGGATCAGGCTTTCATCGGCGCGCAGGGTATCCCACTGCGCGGGGTTCTCGATGAACAGCGACAGGCCAAGGCCCAGCAACGCGCGGGTCGTGTCCACACCGCCGAAGATCGAGATGACAATGGTGTTCAGTAACTCCGCGTGCGTGCAATCGCCGTTGCGGTCAAACTCGGCCACCATCCGCGCGACATAGCTGCTGCCATCCTCGCCACGCCGGACCTTGGCCACCAGTTCGTCGGCCAGTTGAAACAGGGTCTCGCAGGCGGCATTGAACCGCTCTTCATATTGCTTGGCGTGAATTCCCATGGCCAGCCCGAGATCGGCCGCATTATGCGCCACCAGTGGCCAGGCTTCGCGCTCCATCCCGAGCAGGGTGGTGATCGCCTGCCCCGCGAAGGGTTCGCAGAACGCCGACTGGAATTCGCAATGATCTGTCTCGCGCAGACCCGCGCACAGGTCCCGCGCGATCTCGTCAAAGGCGGGTTTGAGCGACAGAACGTAATCCTCGCTCAGCGCAGGCACCGCCAACGCACGCAGCTTTTGATGCTCCGTCCCCTCGCGCCCGATCACCGAATCCCGCCAGAAATCAGCGAAGGCGCCATCGATGCCCACCGTGTCCGGCCAGTTGTGGCTGCCCTGCCGGAAACGCCGGTCGCGCAGGATGCGCCCGACCTCGCGATACCGCAGCACCGCCAAGCCAAACGGCGTTTCGGCGCACCAGTTTTGATCCCGCGCCGCCAGAACCTCGGGCCCCCTTGTCGAAAACTCGGGGTCGGTCAGGTCCAGATACGGCAGCGCGGTCATGGTCAATACTCCTGGTTCAAGGCATCCGCCGCCGGGATGTCGCGTTCGCGCCGGGCGATGTAATCCAGCAGCGCCTCGTTCACGCCCGCATCCAGCGTCGGCTCCTGATAAGCATTGAGCAGATCGCGTGCATATTTCAATGCCCGTTCATTGGCCTCGATGCCGCCCTCGGCCTGCCATTGCTCGATCGAGTTGTTGTCGAAGAGTTCGGGCATGAAGAACGCCCGCTGGAAATTGGCCAGCGTGTGCGGATGGCCGAGGTAATGCCCGCCCGGCCCCACATCGCCGACAGCGGCAATCGCCTCGTCGAAATCATCCCAGCGGATGCCTTCGGCCATGCGGTAGGCCATGGCGCATTGTTCGGCGTCGATCACGAACTTGGCCATAGAGCAATGCATCCCCGCCTCGTTCCAGCCTGCAGAATGCCACATGTAGTTGGTGCCGGCCATCTGCAAGGCCATCAGCGTCGTCGCCGATTCGTAACCGGCTTGTGCGTCCAGTGTCTTGGCCCCGCCCAAGGTGTTCGAGGACCGCCATGGCACGCGGTAATACCGCGCCATCTGGCCGATCATCATGTTCATCAGCGAGATTTCGGGCGTGCCTGCCATCGGCGCGCCGGATTTCATGCTGACGGTGCTGAGGTAATGACCATAGATCGCGGGGCACCCCTTGCGCACGACCTGCGTGTAGGCCAGCGCTCTCAGCGCCTCGGCATTGAGCTGCGCGACCGTGGGCGCGACAGACGCGGGCGTGTTCGCCCCACCCAGAACGAAGGGGCTGCACAGCACCGGCTGATTGCGCCGGTTGAAAGCGCGCATCGCGCCCAGCATTGTTTCATCCCAGACAAGCGGGCTGTTGCCGTTGCAATTGCCGGTCACGACCGGGTGGGTTTCCAGAAATTCTTCCCCGAACAGGATCGCGCACATCTCCAGCACATCCTCGGCGTTCCTGGGGCTGGTGGTCATGCCCATGAACGTCTTGTCGGAATGTTTCATGCTGGAATAGGTGATCCGCAAATGCCGCTGGCTGATCGGATGATCATAGGGCTCCACGATGTGATGCGCAGAGCTGTGCAGCGCCGGCAGCATATGCGCCAGCTTGTGAAAATTCGCGAGATCCTCCAGCGTCGGGTTGCGTCGGACGTCGTCCAGATCGCGCAGAAAGGGCGCGCCGGTCATCGGCACGAAAATCGCGTGTTCGCGCCCGAAGGGCAGGTTATTGGCCGTGTTGCGCGCGTGATAGGTAAAGGTTTCGGGAATCGTCTTGATCAGCTCCCGCACCAATCCCCGGTCCAGATGCACCCGGTCGCCGTCGCGCACCTCGGCCCCTGCCCGTTTCCAATCTTCAATGGCGATATCGTCGCGGAACACCACGCCGACATTCTCGAGGATGTCCATAGACGCCACGTCGATGCGCTCGATCTCTTGCGCGTTCATCGGCTCTGTCAGGGGGATGCCCCGCCTCAGCGCGGGCAGCATTGTCATATCGCGTGCCTGGCGCACGGCCTTGCGCGCGCCGCGTCCGCGCCGGACGGTGCCCACCGCGTCGACGCTCATCCCACGTCATCCCCGTCTTTCGGATCGGTCAGGTCGATCCAGATGGTCTTCATCTCGGTAAACTGATCATGGGCGTGGATCGAGTTGTCACGCCCGCCAAAGCCCGATTGCCGGTAGCCACCGAAGGGCGTGGAAATGTCCCCCTCGCCATAGCAATTCACCGTCACGGTGCCCGCCCGGATTTCGCGCGCGGCGCGGATGGCACGCCGGATGTTGCCGGTGAACACGCTGGCGGCCAATCCGTAGTCGGTGTCGTTGGCCAGCGCGATCGCCTCTGCCTCGCTGGCCACTTCGATCACCGATAAAACGGGGCCGAAAATCTCTTCTGTCGCGCGCTTGTCGGTTTTCTTGACCTCGTAGATCGTCGGTTGCACGAAATTGCCCTTGGGCCTGGCCCCGCCCACCACGGCCTTGCCCTTGAGGTAGCCGGCCACCTTCTTGCAATGCTCCGCATCGATGAGCGCGCCCAGATGGTTGGCCGGGTCCAGCGGATCGCCGGTTTTCCAATCCCGCACGCGCGCCTCGATCCGTTCCATCAGCGGTGCCTTGACCGCCTTGTGCACGATGAGGCGCGACAAGGCCGAACAGTTCTCGCCCATGTTCCAGAAGGCGGCGTTGACCACGTGTTCGGCCACGTGATCGAGGTTCTCGGCATCCTCCAGCACCACCGCGGGGTTCTTGCCGCCGCATTCCAGCGTGATCTTTTTCAGGTTGCTGTCCGCCGCGTAGCGCAGGAAGCGTTTGCCGGTCTCGGTCGAGCCGGTAAAGCTGACCATGTCCACACCCATATGCAGGCCAAGAGGTTCGCCCACGCCCGGCCCGTCGCCCGGCAGCACCTGCAGCACGCCCCGCGGAATGCCCGCCATATGCGCCACCTCGGCCAGACGCAAAGCGGTCAGGCTGGTCTGCTCGGCGGGCTTGACGATCACCGAATTCCCTGCAGCCAGCGCCGGGCCGATCTTCCACGCCATCATCAGCAGCGGAAAGTTCCACGGCAGCACGCAGGCCACGACACCGATAGGTTCGCGCACGATCATCGACAT
>JANSYB010000534.1 GCA_024742655.1 Paracoccaceae bacterium
AGCATGCTCCACTTGGCCAGCGGCACGAACAGCGAGTCGAACGCCTTGAGCTTCACCGGCACATCCTGTCCGTCCAGGGTGACGGCGGCGATATCGGCCTCAAGCGTGTCGAGGATCTCGTTATGCGCCGGATCGGCGAAGCGCGCGGCCTTGAAGTTGGTCGGCAGGCCGACATGCAGCACGTTGGCCTTTTCCTCCGGCGGGCGGAACGCCTGCGGGTCGGGGCTGCAAAGCGTGACGAGGTCGGGGTCGAATTCCGCCCAGACACTCGGGTCGGCATAGGCCGCGGTCAGGTTGGCATCCGCCAGCTTCTCGATCCGCTTGAGATAGGGCAGCGGCGGCATGTTCATGATCGACAGGCAGGGTACACGCGCCTTGGCGATCTTGGACATCAGCTCGCGCAGGACGGGCGCGCCATATTGCGGCTCCTGCATGGCGAGGCCGATCATGTCATATTCGGACGGGTTGACGTTCTCGGGCGTGATGGCCGCGACCTTGCCGGGCAGGTCACGCGAAAAGATCGAGCGGTGCTCGTCTTCGCCCTTGAGCTTGATGCGCACCTCGGTGCCTTCGGCATTGATCAGATCGGCCGTTGCCTGACGGCAGACCAGATCACAATCATGCCCTGCCATGGCCATCTTGGTTCCGAGAAGGGAGCCATAAGAGGCGCCAAGGATGAGAATTTTGTAAGACATGATTGTCCCCCGGTAATATTATTGCGTGACGGATTGTTTACAGAAGGCCGCAAAAATAAGCACACATTTTCGAGAGAATGTGTTATGTGTGATAACAACTGGCTCCATTCTTGTGAAGTTGTGAATATCTATGGGAAAAATCCTTGTAGGTCCGAGGCTTAGACAACTACGCCGTCGAAATGACCAGACCCAGGCCGAGATGGCCAAGGCGCTTGGCATCTCGCCCGCCTATGTCAACATGCTTGAACACAACCAGAGGTCGCTGTCCGTCTCGCTTTTGATGTCGCTGACCGAGACCTATGGCGTGGATTGGCGCGATCTGATCAAGGATGACGATGCGAATCTGCTGGCCGATCTGCGCAACGCGCTCAAGGATCCGGTGTTCGACACCGAATCGCCCGACCTGCAGGAATTGCGCGCCGCGATCGATCACGCCCCCCAGCTGGTGCGTCACTTCCTTGGGCTTTATCGCAACCACCGCGGCACGGTCGACCGGCTGCTCAAGATGGAAAGCCTGCAACAGGTCGAAGAACTGACCAGCGTCTCGCCCGAGGCGACCGTCCACAACCTGTTTCGCGAGAACGACAATTACTTTGCCGCGCTCGAGGCCAGCGCCGGGACTGTCCTGCAGGATGCGCCCTGCGCCCCGGATGACACATATGCGATGCTCAAGGGCCGGTTGCACGACAAGCACGGCCTGCGGGTCGAAATCCTGTCGGTCGAGGCCATGTCCGAAACCCTGCGCAGCTTTGACGAAAAGGAAGGTCGGATCGCGCTGTCCGAGGCGCTCGATCACCAGAACCGGACCTTTCAACTGGCTTACATGCTGGGCCTGCTGGAATTTCCCGAAACACTGGACGCGATCGTCACGGGCCGGCGCAACCTGTCGGATGCCGGTCTGAACCGGTGCCGGGTGGAGCTGGCCAACTACTTCGCCGCGGCCCTTTTGATGCCCTATGACCGGTTCTACCAGGCGGCCGAGGAGACCCAGTATGACGTGGACCGCCTGTCGGCCCGTTTCGGCGTGTCGTTCGAACAGGTCTGCCACCGCCTGACGACGCTGCAGCGCGAGGGCGCCAAGGGCATTCCCTTCTTCTTTCTGCGCGTGGACAAGGCGGGCAATGTGACCAAGCGGTTCAATGCCTCGTCCTTCAACCTGGCCGAACATGGCGGCGCCTGCCCGGTCTGGAACATCCACACCGCGTTCCGGACACCGGGTGTGATCCTGCCGCAATTCGTCGAATTGCCGGAGGGTGACCGGTATTTCACCATCTCGCGCACCGCCGACCGCCCGGTCTTCAGCAAGGACACGCAGGACCGGCGCGTGGCGATCACATTGGGCTGCGAACTCAGCTATGCCGACCGTCTGATCTATACCGCGCCGTTCAACCTTGCGGACCGCGAACTCTACAGCCCGATCGGGATCAACTGCCACATCTGTTCGCGCAAGGCCTGTTCGCAACGCGCGCACCAGCCGCTGTTCGTGGAACTGAGCATCAACCCCAAGCACCGTGGCACGACCCGCTACGAAAGCTGACGGGTCAGGGGCGGTTGAACTGCCCCGCCGGTCAGGTACAAACGGGCGAACGTCAAAGACGACGCAACCACAACCACCCAAGAGAGGATGCCATGCTGCCCGAAACGATGAAAACCGTGGAAATGCGAGAACCGGGCAAGCCCGAGGTTCTGGAGATGGGCGAACGGCCCCTGCCCGACCTCAGACCCTCCGAAGTCCTGATCAAGGTCGAGGCCGCGGGCGTGAACGGGCCCGACCTCGTGCAGCGGCGCGGGCACTATCCCCCGCCCAAAGGGGCCTCCGACCTGTTGGGGCTGGAGGTCTCGGGCGAGGTTGCAGCCGTCGG
>JANSYB010000569.1 GCA_024742655.1 Paracoccaceae bacterium
GACCGATCAGGGCATCGCGCAGCCGCGCGTCATAGCGCAGGCCCACGCCGCCGCCGGGTTTGTCATGCCACATGAACCCCGCCTGTTCGCGCCAACGCGACAACGGCACCCCGGGAAAGCCCTTCGCGTGGCCCGCCATCAACGCCTCTGCCGCCGCGTCCAGATGGGCGAAGGGCGGCTCGCGGCCCACGTAATCCATGATCCGCTCCAGCCCGATGGGGGCCACCTCGGGCCCGATATCATTGAGGACCACGCCGTTCAGGCGCGCGGGCGCGGTCACCGACAGCGCCATGGCGATCAGCCCCCCGCGCGAGGTGCCGACCAGTGTCACCCGCTCAAGGCCCAGATGATCCAGCAACTCGATGGCGTCCTGCCCCTCGCGCAGGATGTTGTAGCTCATGAAATCCTCGGGATACTCCGACAGCCCACGCCCACGGTAATCCAGCCTTATCACCCGGTGATCGGGCAGGTGCGGCAGAAGATAGGTGAAATCAGCGCTGTTGCGGGTCAGGCCGGCAAGGCACAGCACCGCCGGACCCGCACCGTTATCCTCGTAATGCAGGCCGATGCCATCGGACGTGGTGAAACGGGGCATCAGGCGGCAAGCTCCGGTATGGCGGTGAGGTCGGTCAGCAAACGGTCGGGTTTCGCGGGCAGCCGGTCCACCGGCTCCCCTGCGCGATTGACCCAGACCGTTTTGAAGCCGTAGCCTGCCGCTGCCGCCGCGTCCCAGCCGTTGGACGACACGAACAGCACCTCGTCCGGTGCGCAGCCGAAACGCTGCCCGACAAGGTCGTAGACGACGGATGCGGGCTTGAAGATGCCGACGCTTTCCACCGACAACACATCGTCCAGAAAATCCCCGATCCCGGCCGATTGCACCGCCCCGCTGAGCATGTCGGGCGACCCGTTGGACAGGATCGCGGTGTTGCGGCCCATCTGCTTGAGCGCCGAGAGCATGGCGGGTACCTCCGGGTAAGCCTCGAGTTCCCAGTAAAGTTGCAATAGGCGCGCGCGCAGCTCCGTGTCGCCCTCCAGCCCCTCGGCCTCGAGCGCCCAATCGAGCCCGTCCTGCGTGACCTGCCAGAAATCGGTATGCCGGTTCATGACGGCGCGCAGCCACGTGTATTGAAGTTGCTTGAGGCGCCAGTTGGCCGCGATGGCCGGCCAGTGCGCGGCAAAGGCCTCGCGTCTCGGCTCGGCGGCGGCATTGCGCGCGGCGGCGGCCACGTCGAAGAGGGTCCCGTAGGCATCGAAGATACAGGTCGTGATCGGCATTTGGCCCCTCCGCTGGCGCGGGCACAGTGGCACGAAGCGTGACGCGGTAAAACCCCTGTTGTGGCGGGTTTGCAATCCGCGCTGGAAGGCGGTAATCTGCATTTATCGCACAAGAACCCGTGCCACGCGCGCGGCCTTGGAAACTCACACCCCCCACACAGATTGGATTTCGCATGACGCAAGTCAAAACGGGCGATACCGTTCGTATTCATTACACCGGCACGTTGTCGGATGGCGCCACTTTCGATTCCAGCGAGGGCCGTGACCCGCTGGAATTCACCGTTGGCTCCGGCCAGATCATTCCCGGCCTCGATGCCGCGCTGCCCGGCATGGAAGTCGGCGACACGAAAACCGTCGAAGTGCCCGCCGATGACGCCTATGGACAGCCTGACCCGAATGCCCGCCAGGCGGTGCCGCGCACGGAAATTCCCGACCATATTCCGGTGGATCCCGGCACGCAGCTGCAGGTGCAGACACCTCAGGGCCAGACCCTGCCGGTGACCGTTGTCGAGGTGACCGAGGAACAGGTGATCCTGGACGCCAATCACCCGCTGGCCGGCCAGGATCTGACCTTTGCGATTGAGCTGGTCGCGATCGGCTGAGGCCGCCGGCCGGATGTGATCCTGAAGCGCGCAGTCGCCTGCGCGCTTTTGCTTTTGCGGGGAAAGGGTTAGGTTGGGCATGTCCTGACAGGGAGTTGCGACATGTCCACGCCCACCGAGAAGCTGTTGAGCCGGATTCGTGACCTGCAGGACGAGCTGGAAGAGGAATTCACCCGCCAGCGCGAACGGTTTCGCTACAGTTTCAGGAATGGCCGTGTGGTCTTCGAGGCCGAGGTGCGCGCCCGCCACCGCGCCTTGCGGGTGCGGCTCTTGTCGTATCTGCGCGGCGCGCGGCCGCTGGTCGTGCTGACGGCGCCGGTCATCTACGCGCTGATCGTGCCCTTCGTATTGCTGGATCTGTTCGTCACGATCTATCAGCGGGTCTGCTTTCCGGTCTATGGAATCGAGCGCGTCCGGCGCGGTGATTTCATGCGCGTCGATCGCCACCACCTGCAATAC
>JANSYB010000460.1 GCA_024742655.1 Paracoccaceae bacterium
CAATTCTCATTCTGGCCGGTCTGTCGCTTGCGGGCGTGACCGCCTGCACAAGCCCGGCACATCTGGACGGGGCGGATCCCAATCAAAAGGCCAAGCAGGGCGCGCTGCTTGGGGGTGTTATCGGCGCCGGTCTGGGCGCCTTGTTGAGTGACGACAAGGGCAAAGGCGCGGTCATCGGCGGTGCAGTCGGCGCTGCGGGCGGCGCGGTTTACGGCAGCGTCCTGGACAAGCAGGAGGCCGAACTGCGCCAGAGCCTTGGCAATGACGACGTGACGATCACCAATACCGGTGACCGCCTGATCGTGACACTGCCACAGGACATCCTGTTCGACGTGGACAGCGCGACCGTCTATCCCGGTCTGCGCAATGACCTGCTGACCGTTGCGAACAACCTGCAGTCCTATCCGGATTCGAACGTTCAGATTGTCGGGCACACCGACAATTCCGGCGGTGCGGCCTACAACCAGGCCCTGTCGGAACGTCGGGCCAACGCGGTCGCGGATGTCCTGATGGAAGGCGGTGTCGCGTTCCAACGCATTCAGACCTTCGGTCGCGGCGAGGACCAGCCTGTCGCCTCCAATCTGACCGAGGAAGGCAAGGCGCAAAACCGCCGGGTCGAAATCGTGATCCTGCCCACCGCCGTCTGAGCCGGGCGAGATTATTCTGCGAATAATCTTGGCGCCTGGACGTCGGCCGAGAGCACAAAATTCAAGGCCCGCCGTACTTGGCGGGCCTTTTCACAACCGTCAGTCAAGAAGTGGGTTTGCCCGCTTCAGCCAAAAACCTTGGTCAGCGCCTTGTCGGTCGCCTCGACGATCTCATCGATGTCATCCTTGGTCGCGATCAACGCCGGCGAGTAGCACAACGTGTTGTTGAAGCCCGGGATCGAGCGGTTGGTGACCCCGATGATCACGCCCTGCGCCATGCAGTCGGCCACCACGGCCTGTGCCTGTTTCTCGGGCACGGGATCCTTGCTGTCGCGATCCGCAACGAGTTCGGCACCAAGGAAAAGGCCCTTGCCGCGCACCTCGCCGATGACGGCATGCTTGTCCTGCAAGACCCGCAGCTGGTCCATCATGTACTCGCCCATCCGCGTTGTGTTTTCCAGCAGGCCCTCTTCCTCGATGATGGCGATGTTTTCCAGCGCTGCCGCCGGGCCAGCCGTGCAGCCGCCGAATGTCGAGATATCGCGGAAATAGTTCAGCGGATCCTCGACATCGTCCTTGAACATGTCGAACACCTTTTCGTTGGTCACGCAGCAGGCGATCGCGGCATAGCCCGACGCGACCCCCTTGGCCATGGTCACGAAATCTGGCTCCACGCCATAGTGCTGGTATCCGAACCATTCGGTGCCGGTCCGGCCCACGCCGCAGACGACCTCGTCTATATGCAGCAGGATGTCGTATTTGCGGCAGATTTCCTGCACACGCTGCCAGTAGCCAAGCGGAGGTGCAATCACGCCCCCGCCCGCCGTCACCGGCTCAAGGCAAAGCGCGCCCACGGTATCGGCCCCCTCGGCGAGGATCACTTCTTCGATCGCGTCGGCGGCCCGCTGGCCGTATTCCTCGCCCGACAGGTCCCATTGGGCGCGGTACTCAAGGCAGTGCGGCACCCGCACGAAACCCGGCGCGAAGGGCCCGTATTGCACGTTGCGCTCGTCCTGGCCACCCGCCGACATCGCCCCGATGGACGAGCCGTGGTAATCGCGGTCACGGTAAAGGATCTTGTACTTCTTGCCGCCGTAGCGCTTATGCGCAATCTGGCGGACCATCTTGAACGCCTTTTCATTGGCCTCGGTGCCCGAGTTGGTCTGGTAGACGCGGGTCATGCCCGGCATTTTCGAGATCAGTTTTTCGGCGAATTGCGCACCGGGAATCGAGCCGGCGGATCCCGCGAAATAATTCAGCTTGATCAGCTGGTCACGCACCGCATTGGCAATACGCTCGCGGCCATAACCAACATTGACGGTCCAGACCCCGCCGGAGACGGCATCAAGGTGTTCCTTGCCATGCTGATCCCAGACGCGCATGCCCTTACCTTCGACGATAATGCGCGGCGCACCTGTCTCGAAGGGTTTGTGCTGGATCAGGTGGTGCCAGACATGGGCGCGGTCCGCGTCCACAACCTTGTCGATGTCGTTCAGAAGATTGCCGTCCATGAGATGCTCCATCAGGTAGGGCCCGGGATGTCGCCCAGGTCACAGGCGAGAAGTGATATGCGAATCCTTCCAGTATATCAGACAGTAAGGCGTATCACAGATAGGGCCAGTCTGTTTCTTTGGTTATATCCAAATCGTAAAGGCGAAAGGCGCGCAAAACTTTAAACTTGGTCAACGCTTGCCAGCGCGCCTTGTGCAAGTCCTTCAAAGGGCCATTGAATCTTCGCTTGATTTGGGGAAAACATCCCCGCTCAAACCTTAAACGCACTTTCGGTCATGGCCATGACGCTCGAACTGTTCACGGCGCTCGTCGCCTTCGCCCTTGTGACGGTGATCACACCGGGGCCCAACAACCTGATGCTGATGGCGTCGGGGGCGAATTTCGGATTTCGCCGAACGGTTCCGCACATGATGGGGATCGGGTTGGGCTTTCCGTCGATGGTGTTTCTGGTGGGCATCGGGGTGATGCAGCTGTTTGATCGCTGGCCGGCCAGCTACACGATCCTCAAGGTGCTGAGTGTCGCCTACCTGCTATATCTCGCATGGAAGATCGCAAATGCAGCCCCGCCCAAGGATGCGACGGCCGAAGGGCGGCCGCTGACATTTCTGCAGGCCGCCGCGTTCCAGTGGGTCAACCCCAAGGCATGGTCGATGGCCCTGTCGGCCATCACCCTTTATGCCGCCAGCCGGGATCTGGCCGCGGTTCTGTGGGTTGCGGGTGTCTATGTCGCCGCCTCTGTCGTCAGCACGACAAGCTGGACAGTTCTCGGTCAGCAATTGCGCCGGCTGCTGGCAACACCGGCGCGGCTTAGGGTGTTCAACTGGACGATGGCGGTGCTGCTGGTGGCCACGCTGATCCCCGTGCTATGGCCGGGCGCATGACCCTGACCCTGATTCACACCACCGACGTTCACAAGGCCACGTTCGACGCGCTGCGCGATCGGATTGCGC
>JANSYB010000485.1 GCA_024742655.1 Paracoccaceae bacterium
GTGGCCACCGCGCTTTTCGCCAATTCACCGTTTTTCGAAGGGCAGCCCAACGGCCACAAATCCTGGCGGGCGCGTGTCTGGCGCGATCTGGATCCGGACCGCACGGGCATGCTGCCCTTCGTGTTCGAGGACGGGTTCGGCTTTGACGCCTATGCAGAATACGCCCTCGATGTGCCGATGTATTTCGTCTATCGCGACGGGGTTTACCACAACGCGCTTGGCCAATCCTTCCGCGATTTCCTGAAAGGGGAGTTGCCCGCCCTGCCGGGGGAGAAACCGACCCTGTCGGACTGGGCCGATCATCTGACCACGATTTTCCCCGAGGCGCGGATCAAGAAATTCATGGAAATGCGCGGCGCCGATGGCGGGCCGTGGCGGCGTTTGTGTGCGCTGCCGGCCTTCTGGGTGGGGCTGATGTATGACCAATCCTCGCTGGATACCGCATGGGACATCGCCAAGGGCTGGGATGCCGACACCCGCGAGGCGCTGCGCGTGGCGGCCAGCAAGGACGCGCTGCAGGCACAGGTGGGGGATATCTCGATGCGCGATCTGGCGCGCGAGGTGCTGGCCATCTCCGAGGCCGGGCTGAAGGCGCGCGCCTGCCCCGGCGCAGGCGGGATGGTCCCTGATGAGACACATTTCCTGAACGCGCTTCGGGAAAGCGTCGATAGCGGCAAGGTTCCGGCCGATGAACTGCTGGAGCATTACGCGGGTGACTGGGACGGCGATCTGACCCGAATCTATTCCGAGTTCAGTTACTGACCGACGCGGCCGCCCCGCCGCGCGCGGCGTTGGCGCACATCACCGGACAGGTGTAATCAGGGCTTCTCGCCGATCTTGGGCTCCGTGCCCGACCGCAGGCGCCGGATGTTCGCGGCATGCCGAAAGAACACCAGCAACGTGATCACGATACCCAGCACGAACAATTCGCTATAGCCCAGGAAAACGATCCAGATCGTCGACAACGCCGCCGAATAGATCGCCGCCATGGACGAAATGCGCGTCGCCGCCGCCGCCACCAGCCATGTCAGGCAGCACGCCACCCCGACCGGCCAGGCAAGCCCCATGAAAACGCCCAGAAACGTCGCCACGCCCTTGCCGCCCCGGAAGCTGAGCCAGATCGGAAAGCAATGCCCGAGAAACGCCGTGAGGCCGGCCAGTTGCGCGGCATCCTCGCCCACCATGGCCCGCGCCAGCAGGACGGCAACCGCCCCCTTGGCCGCATCCAGAAGCAACGTCACCGCCGCCGCGGCCTTGTTGCCCGTGCGCAACACATTCGTGGCCCCGATGTTGCCGGACCCGATCTGGCGCAGGTTGCCCAGCCCCAGCGTGCGGGCGACCAGCATGCCGAACGGGATCGACCCCAGCAGGTAACCGATCACAGCCCACAGGGCGAGAACCATGTATGACGCTTGTATTTCAGGCATTTGCCAATTCGTAAACTTGTTGACCCGCTACATAGGTCACAAGAACTTTACCTTGCAAGCGCTGACCGTCAAACGGTGTGTTCTTGGATTTGGAACGAAGCTGCCAGCGGTCGAGGATGAAGGGCGTGTCGGCATCAAACAACACCAGGTCCGCAGGCGCGCCGACAGTCAGCCGTCCACAGGGCAAACCCAGCCGCCGTGCCGGGTTCAGGGATATCGCACGAAACAGCGTTGGCAGGTCCAGGTCGCCAGAATGATAGAGCCGCAACGCCGCCGGCAAGAACGTCTCCAGTGCCACCGCGCCGCTGGCCGCCTCCTCGAAGGGCAGGCGCTTGGATTCCTCGTCCTGCGGGGTATGCATGGAACTGACGATATCGATCAGACCCTCGCGCAGCGCCTCGACCACGGCAAGGCGATCCTCTTCGGCACGCAGGGGTGGCTTGACCTTGAAGAAGGTCCGGTAATCGGCCACGTCGAATTCGTTCAGCGTCAGGTGATGAATGGACGTGCCCGCCGTGATATCCAGACCATTGGCCTTGGCCCGTTGCAGTGCGGGCAGGGCCCGCGACGTGGTGATCTGGTCGACATGATAGCGCGCTCCTGTCATCTCAAGCAGCGCGATGTCCCGGTCCAGCCCCATCCGCTCGGCCATCGGGGACACCGCCGGCAGGCCACGCAGCGACGCGAACTTGCCCGAGGTGGCCGCCGCCCCGTCGCTCAGCCCCGGCTCCTGCACGTGGCCGATCACCAGCGCGCCGAGGCTGCGCGCATAGGTCAGCGCCCGTCCCAGCACCTTGGTGCTTTGGATCACGTGATCGCAGTCGGTAAAGGCCACGGCGCCCGCGTCCATCAGAAAACCGATCTCGGTCATTTCGCGCCCCTCGCGACCCTTTGTCAGGGCCGCCATGGGCAACACGTTCACGGGGGCCGCCTCGTTGGCCCGCCGCGCGACGAATTCCAGTGTTTCGGGATTGTCGATCGCCGGGGCCGTGTCGGGCCGTGTCACCATCGTGGTCACGCCCCCCGCCGCCGCGGCCAGCCCGGCGGAGCGGTAACTCTCCTTGTGCCGCTCGCCCGGCTCGCAGACCTTCACGCCGATATCGACAATTCCCGGCGCAAGGCATTTGCCTGCGCAATCCACCACCTTGGCCGCCTCGGGGGCCTCGCCCTGCCCCGCGGCCTTGATGACCCCCGCTTCAATCAGCAGCCACCCCGGCGCGTCCGTCCCCGCCTCGGGGTCGATCAGGCGTGCATTCGTCAACAGCAGGCTCATGCCTGTCCTCCCCTCGCCGCCTCGATCCGCGCGCGCGTGGCGTCCCGGTCTGGCTGAAACTTCATCAGGTGCTTGTCGCCGCCGCGCGTGACCACCTGCACCGCCGAGCCCAGAACACGCAGGGCCGCGATATCGCTCAGCTCAACGGCCCGGCCCATCGGCCCCAAAAGACGCTGGTTGGTCAGATCCCA
>JANSYB010000044.1 GCA_024742655.1 Paracoccaceae bacterium
CCGCGCTTCGGGACGGTAGAGTATTTTCAGCAATTCCCTATCCGGAGCACATCATGTCGCGACCACAAGCCACTGCAGAGACCCTTGTCGACAACGACCGGGTGCGCGTGACCCGTTTCACCTTTGCGCCCGGTGCCGAAACGGGCTGGCACCGCCACGAATATGATTATGTCATAACGGCCGTCACGGATTGCATGATGCAGCTAGAGCAGCCTGATGGTGGTGTCCGTGAAACGGATGTTGCAGCCGGTCAGTGCTATTACCGCGACAGGGGTGTCGAGCACAACGTCGTCAATCGCGGCGACGCGGAGATGCGTTTCATCGAGACCGAGATCAGGTAACACCAAACGAAAACAGCCGCCGGTTTCCCGGCGGCTGCGCTTGTCTAGACAATCCTCGCTTACTTCAGCAGAGCGTCAAGCGGGATCGACTCGCTGATCGTCCAGCTGTCCACGATCCCCGGCTTGCCATCGTTGACTTCGACGATGTGATAGCGCGCGCGGTTCTGGTGATGCAGTTCAGATGTGAACGTACGCGGACCGAACAGGGTCGGCTCATCGGTCATCTTCTCAAGCTCGGCCACCACAGCCTTGGTTTCGGTGGTGCCGGCGCGTTCCACGGCCTTGGCCCAGACATCGATCAGCACATAGCCCGGATAGGTATACTGCGTGGCGGGACGGGCACCGAACTTTTCCGCGTACTTGACGTTGAACTCTTCGACCCGGGGATCAGGGTCGTCACCATGCACCGACCCTTGCACCGGAACATAGAAGTTGGACAGATCTGGCACGGAGTCGAGCCAGTAGCTTCCATCAACGCCGGACCCGTTCAGTATCATCGAGTTGATGCCAGCGGCACGGATCTGCTTGATGACCGAAGGTGCGCCCGGCATGACCGAACACAGCATGATCGCATCCGGTTCCTCGGGCAGCGATTTGATCCGGGTGATCTGGGCGGCGACCGATGCATCGTCATTCACGAAGGTATCGCGGCCAACGACCTCGGCCTCCTCCAGACGGGGCGCCATCCAGTCAAACCCGTCACAGATCCCCTTGTTGTATTCGATCCAGGTATCGAGAAGAACGTAGAAGCTGCGCGCATCCTTGGTCTGGTAGGCCCATTCCGCCATCGTGGCACCCTGCACCGCGGCCAGTACCGAGGCCGAGAAGCTGTCGGGACCCACGCCGGGAATGCCGGCCTTGATCGATTCCGCGCACAGGAAGAACGAGATCTTGCCCGCCGCCTGCGCCGCCAGAGCGGCCGGCGCGCCAAAGTCATAGTCACAGGACACCACGACCATCTCGGCACCGCCATCAAGCACCTCCAGGCCCGCCTTGGCGCCCTCGGCGCGGTCGGTCTTGGTATCGGCCTCAACCACGCGGATCTGCTTGCCCATCAGGCCACCGGCCTCGTTGATTTCCTCGATGCGGATCAGGGCCGCTTCGCGTGCGGGCTTGTCATAGGCCTGCATCCAGCCCGACTGCGCCGTTGCCATACCGATGACGATTTCATGGTCGTCGGCCAATGCGGCACCAGCCGAAAAGGCGATGCTGCCCGCCACCGTGATGGCTGTCAGAGTTGATTTGAGTTCCATACTTACCTCCTTGTTTATCTTCTTGGTTTGTTGTCGGGATGGTTCCCGCTTCCTTGATCTTTCTTCGAATAGCCGTCGTTGGCGCTGGTCCGTGTCAGGCTGAGTTCCGCCCCCCCGGTAAGGCCACCGGGCCGGAACATGAGGATGACGATCATCACCACCCCGATTGCGATTTCCTGAATTCCGTTGGGCAGGGACAGCGTGCCCTCGCCCACGGTGATGCCCTTTTCCATCTTGCGCAGCAGCTCGATGATCGCGGATATCAGCACAACGCCGATCACGGCCCCCGACAAAGACGACATCCCACCCACAACGAGCATGGAAAGGGAAATGAACGTCACACCCAGGTAGAAGGCATCGGGGTTCACCACGCCCAGAAAGTGCGCGTAAAGCACGCCCGCCATGCCGCACAATGCGCCGCTGATGGTAAAGGCGATCAGCCGCTCGCGATAAATGTCCACGCCGGATGCCGCGGCCGCCACCGCCTCATCCCGGCCTGCGCGCAAGGCAAGACCTGACCGCGAGATACCGTAGAGATACGCGATCACGACCGCCGCCGCGGCGCCGCCGAAAGAAATCCAAACCCCGGTCGTGATCGGAATCCCGACGACCGAACTGGTTCCGCCCGTTACCGGACCCCAGTTGGAATAGATCGTATTGATCACCGCCAACATGGCAAAGGTCGCGATGGATGATGCGATGCCCGACAGTCGCATCAGGATCAGACCAACGGCAAAGGCGATGACGCCCGCAAACAGGGACGCAATGATCAGCGACAGGAAAAACGTCAGCTCCGCATTGGCCAACATGGGGCTGAGCCCAGGCAGCAGAACCTTCTTCATCATCGGCGGAATGGTCAGCCAGGCAGACCCATAAGCGCCAATGCACATGAACCCGGCATGTCCGAAACTGATCACCCCGGAATTGCCGATGAAGGTGAACATGCCGACGACAAGCGCGACGCGAATGAACATCTCGGTCACGGTGCGCCCGAAGATGTTGGAGCCGAACGCCCATGTCAGAACCGCAATCAGGGCGAGGCCACCGATCAGGATCACGGGCGTCGAAACGGTTTGCGCCAGAACCGAAGGGTGTTTGGTCGTGCTCATCACACCCGCTCCTTCGATGACTTGGGCGCAAACAGGCCCTGTGGCCGCCAAAGAAGGCTGGCGATGACCGCCGAATACACGAATGCGTCTCGGAATGGTCGCGCCTCAAGCGGCAGGAAGACCTGCAAAAGAACGCTCACGCCCCCGATCAGGAAACCGGCTATTACGGCGCCATGCAGGCTGCCCAGGCCACCGATCACCGTCGCCACGAAGGCCACCAGCATCACGGGCAGCCCCATGTTGATATCCGCCACGCCGGTCTGCGTGGCCAGGATCAACGCGATACAGCTGGCCAGCGCGCCAGACACGCCAAACGCCGCCATGATCACGCGGTTGGCCTTGACCCCCAGCATCCGCGCCATGGTGAAATCTTCGGCCGCGGCGCGCATCTCGACACCGAATTGCGTGCGTCGCAGGAACGTGACCAACGCCAGAAGGATCACGATGGTCATCACGATGGTGATCACCTGCAACAGCGGGATGCGCGCGCCCATGATCTCGACCGGCAGGGACAGGTTGGACCACAGGTTGATGGCCTTGGGTCGGCTGGAATAGAACATCAGGAGCACGTTGTGGATCACGAAGCCAAGCGCGAAAGACGTGATCATCATCGTCGCCGGGTTGGCATCGCGCAGCCGTCGGAACACCAGGATTTCAGAGATGATCGACAGCCCCGCCCCGATTCCAAGGATCACAGGGATCAGCAGGAACCAAGGCAGGTTACCGATAAAGACGATGGCCACAACGTCCAGCGAGGGCCACAGCATGGCGAACACGCAGAACGCTATGTAATCGCCATGGGCGAAGTTCACGAGGCGCATAACCCCGAAGATCAGTGCGATGCCCAGCGCACCGAGGGCATAGATGCTGCCCACGCTGAGCGCGTCGAAGAGGATTTGAAGAACAGCCGTCATATGGGTCTCAATGCTCCTCGAATCCGAAATAGGCGGCGTTCAGCGCGTCGCCCTTTGACAGCTCGCGTGCGTCACCTTCGAGCACCAACTCGCCCGAACGCAGCATCACCATCCGGCCACCTGCCATAACGGCACGCGTGGTGCTTTGCTCGACAATCAACAGCGAGAGGCCGCGTTCATCACGCAACCGGGTCAGCGTGTCATAAACCTGGTCGATGATCTTTGGCGCCAGGCCCAGGGACGGCTCGTCGATCGCGATCAGTTGTGGTTCGGTCATCAAGGCGCGCCCGATCACCAGCATCTGCTGCTGTCCGCCCGACAGAACGCCCGCGTGACTGTCCTTGCGTTCGGACAGCACAGGGAACAGGTCGTAGACGGAGGCGAGGTTTTCGGCCATCCGCGCCTTGTCCCGTCTCATGCCGGCGCCCAGGATCAGGTTTTCCTCGATCGTCAGAGACCCGAAGACATGACGCCCCTCGGGCACCATCGACAACCCAAGCCGCGCGATACCTTCGGGGGGTTGGCCGCCGACATCCTGTTCATGAAAATGGATTGTCCCGGTCACAGGGGCCACGACCCCCGCGATGGATTTCAGCAGCGTGGATTTGCCCGCGCCATTGGGCCCGGTGACGAACAGGGTCTCTCCCTGCTCCATCGTCAGGCTGAAATTGCGCAGCGCGGTCAGGCGGCCGTAGCGGACGGTGATGTTCTCAACGGACAGCAACATCAGAGGATTGCCCCCTGCATATCGACATCGCCCTGCGTGCCCATGTAAGCGTGCAAGACCTTCTCGCTGGTCTTGATATGCGCCGGATCGCCCTCATCGATCAGCTCCCCTGAGTCCAGCACATGGATATGCTCGCAAATCTTGAGAACGAGAGAGATATTGTGCTCGATCAAGAGAACCCCGCATTTCATGTCTTTCACGATCCTGGCGATCAGATCGGCAAGATCATCGGCCTCGTGCGCGGACATGCCGGCAGCGGGCTCGTCCAGCAGAACGAAAGACGGCGCCATCATCAGGGCGCGGGCAATGCCCACGCGACGTTCGTCGGTGTAGGGCAGAGAGCCCGCAATATCGGTCATGAGGTGGCTGATCCCGACCCAGTCCAACATATCCACCGCCCGCGATGCCGCCTCGCGACGGGTCAGGCCCAGGCCGACGCCCGTGACCTCAAGGTTGTCCAGCACCGAAAGATCCTTGAACAGCCGGCCACCCTGAAAGGTGCGCGCAACGCCAAGGCGGCGCAGTTTGTGCGCCGACAGGCCCGACACGTCCCTCCCGTCGCAGACGACGGACCCCGTGGTGGGCGATTGAAACCCGGTCAGCACGTTGACCAGCGTGGTCTTGCCCGCCCCGTTCGGGCCAATCAGGCCCGACACCCGCGCAGGCGGGATATCCAGTGTCACATCCGACAGGGCGCGCAGCCCGTCGAAGGACACCGATACCTGTTTCGCCTGCAGGGGTTGGGTCATGTCGACGCTACCTCTTCTTTCTCGTGATGACGTAGGATCCGCTTGGGTCGAGCGTCGCGGTCCAACCGGGCTGCACGACGATGGTGGTCGTTTCTTCCTCGATCACCGACGGCCCCTTGATGGTGGCGCCCGCGCCAAGAAGACTGCCGTCATAGACAGGGGTCTTCTGCGCCTTGCCAGAGGCGTCGAAGATCGCCTTGCGCTCACTCTTCAGCGCCTTTGCTGGCGACTGCCCCTTGCCGATCTTGGCCTGCTTGGGCTTGTCCACCGCGCCGTAAAGCGTGCTTTCTATGTTCACCACTTCGATCGTGTTGTGCCGTTCCGAGTAGGTGTAGAGCTGCTCATGCCGGGCATGGAACGCCTCCTTGACCTGATCGATGGTCTTGGAATTGATCTCGAAATTGCCGATCTCGACCGTACATTCATGAACCTGGCCGACGTAACGCATCTCGATGGAGCGTTCTGCCCGGATCTGGCTGGCCTTGAAACCATCCGCCTTGAGGTGATCGCGGCCCTGCTTTTCGATCTGCTTGTAAAGCTTGTTGACCTGCGCGTAAGCCTGCGCATTGTCCAATCTCACCGGCGATGTGGCCATGTAATTGTATTTCACATCCGAGATGATCTGACCGTAGGCACACAGACCGGAGGCCAGCTTGGGCAGGATGATCCTGTCGATCCCCATCTCCTCGGCGATCGCGGTGATATGGGCCGCCGTGGCGCCGCCCGCGCCCACCAACACGAAGTCGCGCGGATCATAGCCGCGTTCGACCGATACGCGCCGAATGCCGTTCACCATGTTGGAATTGACGATGGTGTACATCCCATACGCGGCCTTTTCGGCCGAGATGCCAAGCGGATCGGCCACCTTGGTCTTGATCGCGGCGCGCGCCTTTTTCGCGTCCAGCGGCAAGCGTCCTCCGACAAGGCCGTCGGGATTGAGGTAGCCCAGCACAAGGTTGGCATCCGACACCGTGGGCTGATCTCCGCCCTGATCGTAGCAGGCCGGACCGGGATCGGCACCGGCCGATTGCGGACCCATCTGCAACAGGCCCATTTCGTCGATCCAGCCGATCGAACCGCCACCGGCGCCCAGCGTTTCCACCTGGATCATCGGCACCCCGATACGGTAACGCAGGAAATCGATGTTCTTGTTGAGGTTGGTCACGCCGCCCTTGGTCAGAGTGATGTCGAAAGACGTCCCGCCCATGTCGCAGGTGATCACATTGGTTTCACCGAACGGTGCGGCAACCGACAATCCGGCGGTCGGCGCCGAGGCCGGACCTGAGTTGATCGCATAGACCGACCGGTCGGTCATTGCCTGACCGATGGCCAGACCGCCGTTCGACTGAAAGTAGCGAACCGGATACCGGGCACCGAGACCACGAAAATACCCATCCACCGCCTCAACATATCTCTTCATGATCGGGGCCAGGTAGGCGTTGGTCACGGCTGTCGAGGTGCGGGTATATTCACGCACCTGCGGATACAGCTCGGAACCGACGGTCAGCACCACATCAGGCATCATTTCACGAACGATCTCTGCCGCGCGGCGTTCATGGCTGGTCTCGAGAACGGACCAGACAAAACTGATCGCCACGGTCTCCACCCCTTCCTTGAGGAAAAGATCGCACGCGGCGCGCACGTCATCCTCGTTCATCGGCGTCCGGATTTCGCCGCTCGACAGAACGCGCTCTTCGACGCCACGACGCAGGTAGCGCGGCACCAGCATCACGGCGGGCGGGTATTCCGGATCATAGCGATAGCCGTCTTCCTTGTGGCCAAGGCGGATCTCGATACTGTCCTCGTGGCCCTTGGTGCAGATCAGGCCGGTCTTGCCGCCCTTGTGCTGAATGAGGGCGTTCAGGCCCACAGTGGTGCCGTTGATGCAAAGATCGCATTTGGACACGATCTCCTGTGCCGAAAGGCCGATATCTTCGGAAATCAAGGCAAGGCCGTTCTTGATGGCCTGCGTGGGATCCTGTGGGGTGGACAGGGCCTTGTAGAGGCGCACGCGACCGTTCTGATCGGCCAGAACGAAATCGGTGAAAGTGCCGCCGGCGTCGATGCCAAGTCTGTATTCAGTACGCATGGAGTGTCTCTCTTTTCTGGATGAATGTGTTGGAGTTTTGTGGGGTCATGAGCCTAGGCTGCGCGCTTCTTCCGCAGCTTCTGTGTGGCCGTCATGTCCACTTCCAATGTCTCTTCATCCTTGAAGACGACGCCGTAGTCCTCCTTTGCTCCCTTGATTGAAACCAGATCGTTCTTCACGTCCCAGACGACCATGTCGACCGGGCGCTCCATCGGGTTGCCATAGCCGCCACCGCCGGGGTTTCGGTTCATCACCCATTGGCCGGGCTTGATCACATCGATGACGTTGTCGCGCAGGGTCTTGACCTCTCCGTCACGACAGATGTCCATGCTGCCAACCTTTGGCCCGATCAGTGTCGATTCCGCCCCTGCCGCACCCACGGCCGGTATGCGACGGCCTTCGCCGAACATGATGAAGGTCATGTCGCTGTCCATCGGCTCGACCTTCCAGGCGGTGCCGGATCCGCCGCGATACTTTCCCGCACCGCCGGAGTCGGTCATCAGCGAATAATTGTGGATGATGATGGGATAGGAATATTCCAGAAGTTCCACATCACCCGAGGTCAGCGCCCCGAAACAGCATTCCGGCCCGCAGGCGTGCCAGCCATCCTGTTGCGGCGTGGCGCCCGCGCCGGAAATGATCGTCGCCAGCACCATGGTGACGAACTCTTCGTCATGGCGGTTATCCCAGCCGGCAATGTTCAAACCATTGGCATGACCCCAACTGGCCGCCACCTTGGAGGGCACGGCCTGCTCGAAGGCAATGCGCACCGCGTCCGTCAACGTTTCCATCGGCGTCGTGGTGCAATTCATGTGCGGTGCCGGTTCCTTGGCATTACACAACGTCCCGTGCGGGCCCATATCGACACTAACACAGCGGTAAAGCCCCTCGTTATACGGTGGGGGCAGCTGGGCGAACATCATCAATCCAAGATAAACGCCGGAATAGGAATTGCCCTCGTACGAGTTGATGAAATAGGGCACCTGCGGGGGAGAGTTGATCTCTATATGGCAATTGTCGCCCCTGATGGTCACCTTGGCGTCGATATCCATATCGCCAAAGCCATGACCGGCATCTTCGAGCACCGCAGTGCCTTCATAGGTGCCGTCGGGCACGGATTTGATCAGCGTGCGCATCTGCTTTTCTGCCATGTCGAGCAGTTCGTCGATGCAGGCCTGAACCTGCGCCAGCCCGTATTTCTCGATCAGCGCCAGCAGGTTCCGCTCACCGACCTGACAGGCACCGATCAGGGCGTTGAAATCGCCCTCCTGATCACGGCGGGCACGCATGTTCATCAGGATCATGTTCAGGATGTCATTGCGCGGCTCTCCCTTGTCCCAGATCTTGATGGGCGGGATACGCAGGCCCTCGGCATAGATTTCCTTGGCGTCGGGGTTATAACCTGCGGGCACCGGGCCGCCGATGTCGGTCAGGTGCCCCTTGCAGACCGTCCAGAAGACCAGTTCGCCCTCCCAGAAGACGGGCTTGTACATGCAGGTGTCGATGGAATGGCCGCCACCGAAGGTCGGATCGTTCTGCAGGATCAGGTCGCCCTCGTGGACATCATCACCAAAGTAATTCGCCACCGCCTTCATCGCCGGCATCAAGGATCCAAGGTGAATCGGAATATCCTGCCCCTGCAGGATCATTTCGGGCGTGTGATTGAACAACGACGTCGAATAGTCATGCGCCAGGTTGAACACACTCGACCGCGCGGTCTTTTCCAGCGAGAGCGTCATCTCGCGTTGCGTTGTCTCCAGTACACCCCGGACGACTGACAAGGTGATCGGATCGACCTTGATTTTCTTTTTTGCGGATTTCTTCTTGGACTTGGCCGTCATGGCAGACTTCCTCCCGTTGCCGCAGGGCGCACCGGCACCGCACGGATCAATGATCGGAAAAGCTTAGGCGCGTCCGCGCGACCCCGTCTTTGCACCCGGTGCGCAATTTCTTGACGCTGAGTGCACTGGGCAGGGTTTTGAACGGCAAGAAAGTTGCCGGAAGAGGTTTGCGCGCCTACACTTTGTTCAAAGGAACCCGAATGAACAGCACGATCACCACGAACGGAATCGAACCGGCCAGCCGATCGCGGCACTGGCACGATGCGATTGCGAGCACGTATTTTCCGCTGGATCTGAGTTTCAAGAACGCCGAACTGTTCGAAGGAGAGCTGAAAAGCTGGAAGCTGGGCGACCTGTCGTTGTCGCGCCTGATGTCCAAGCCTCTCAATTACCGTCGATTGCCCAAACATCTGAGCGGCGCGCAGGACGAGGAATACCTGATCACGGTACCCATTCGATCCGATGTCTAC
>JANSYB010000717.1 GCA_024742655.1 Paracoccaceae bacterium
ACCATTACGAAAAGAAGGGTTGGGCGGAGCCGCAGATCGTGATCCGCTTCTGGATCATCGCGCTGATCCTCGCGATGATCGGCCTTGCGACGCTGAAGGTGCGGTGATGGGCCCGGTGCGCGACACCTCGGCGATGATCGCGGGCATGGACCCGGTCGCAGATACGCGCATCTGGCATTTCTGCACGACCCCGGATATCGCGCTGTCCGACCGGCTGCGCCCGCAAGCGCTTGCCTATCTGCAGGAGGCGGAGGGCTGTTCGCTGATCCTGACCGAGGCGCTTGCGCAGGCCCACGGATTCGACACCTCCCTGCCCATGACCCGGATCACGCTCGGGGTGCATTCCGCCTTGGAAGGCGTCGGTCTGACGGCGGCGGTGGCCACGGCGCTGGCGGAGGCAGGGATCGCCTGCAACATGGTGGCGGGGTTTCACCACGATCATGTCTTCGTGCCCGCCGATGACGCGGCGCGGGCGATGGACATTCTGGGGACACTGGCGACAAGGGAGGCAGGGGCATGATCGCGGTACAGGGGTTCGAGGGCCACCGCGTCGCGGTTCTGGGTCTGGGCCGGTCCGGCCTGTCGGCGGCCCGCGCCCTGCGGGCAGGCGGCGCGGTGCCGGTCTGCTGGGATGACAACCCCGCCGCGCGCGAAACCGCCAATGCCGAGGGGTTCGATATCATGGACCCGTCACGCCCCGGCGCACTGGACGATGTGGCCTGCCTGATCACCAGCCCCGGCATTCCACACCTTTATCCCGAACCGAACAAGGCCATCGCCGCCGCGCTTGAGGCCGGTGTGCCGGTGGACAATGATATCGGGCTGTTCTTTCGGTCGCTTGCCACGCGGGACTGGGACAATTTCGACACCGCGCCAAGGGTGATCGCGGTGACGGGCTCGAACGGGAAATCCACCACGTCGGCCCTTATTCATCACGTGTTGCAGGAGGCGGGCAAACAGGCGCAACTGGCCGGTAACATCGGACGCGGTGTGCTGGATATCGACCCGCCCGGCGATGGCGGTGTCGTGGTACTGGAGCTTAGCAGCTACCAGACGGAACTGGCGCGTGCGCTGACGCCCGACGTGGCCGTGTTCACCAATCTAACCTCAGATCACCTGGACCGGCACGGCGGGCATGGCGGCTATTTCGCGGCCAAGCGACGCCTCTTTGCCGAGGGCGGGCCGGACCGTGCCGTCATTGGCGTGGACGAGGACGAGGGCCGCTTTCTGGCCGGGCAACTGGCCGAAGCGCCGGGTGATGACCGGGTGATCCGTATCTCGGTGGATCGCAAGCTGACCGGCCCGGGCTGGTCGGTTTTTGCGCGCAAGGGGTTCTTGTCGGAATACCGCAAGGGGCGGCAGGCGGGCTCCATCGACCTGCGCCCGATCAAGGGTCTGCCGGGCAGTCACAACCACCAGAATGCCTGCGCCGCCTATGCCGCCTGCCGAACGCTTGGCCTTGCCCCGAAACTGATCGAGCAGGCCTTTCACAGCTTCGACGGCTTGCCGCATCGCAGCCAGGTGATCGCGGAACAGGACGGCGTGACCTTCGTCAACGATTCCAAGGCGACCAACGTGGATGCGGCCCTGATGGCGCTGATGGCGTTCAAGAACATCCGC
>JANSYB010000145.1 GCA_024742655.1 Paracoccaceae bacterium
CTCGTAATCGGCAGCGAACGCGGCGCAGGCCGTCTCCAGCCAGTCAAGATCGTTCTGCAGCGCCTCGGCGTCCTCACTTTCGTAGAGATCGGTGAGGTCCCATTCCGGCAGATCGCCCAGGTTGTCGCTGCCCGAGGTGGCATTGGCGTCGAGAACGGGCGTGGGAAGATGGAACATGCGTGTCTCCTGCTGGTATGTGGCTTGCCCACACATAGGGTCCGGGGCAGGCAGGCTCAAGGCATCACTTGGGCCCACTCAGCCGTATTGGGCAAGAAGGGCGCGCAGATCATCCATCGTGTTGGCCTCGTTCACGGGCTTGTCATGCCGCCAGCGTTTCATGCGTGGAAACCGCAGGGCGACGCCGGATTTGTGGCGCGGGCTTTCGTGGATCCCTTCAAAGGCGATCTCGAAGACGTGCTCGGGCCTGACCTGCCGCACCGGGCCGAAGCGTTGCAGGGTGTTGCGGCGCACCCATTGGGTGATCTTGCGGAACTCGTCATCGGTCAGCCCGGAATAGGCCTTGGCAAAGGGGACGAGGTCGTTGCCGTCGCGCACGGCAAAGGTGAAATCGGTGAAGAGGTTGGCGCGCCGGCCATGCCCTTGCTGGGCATAGATCATCACCGCGTCGATTGTCAGCGGATCAAGCTTCCATTTCCACCAGTCGCCTTTCTTGCGGCCGGCGTGATAGGCGCTGGCGCGGCGTTTGAGCATCAGCCCCTCGGCGCGGGCGTCCCGCGCGGTGCTGCGCGTCTGGCCAAGCTCGGACCACGTGGTGACGGGCACAAGCGGTGACGGCCGCACCGTGGCGGCGTCCGGCAGGTCGTTCAACAGCGCCTCGAGGGCCGTACGGCGCGCCTCGAACGGGGTGTTACGCAGGTCACGCCCCGCCTGCTCCAGCAGGTCATAGGCCAGCAGGATCACCGGCGCGTCCTTCAGCAGCTTTTTCGGCACGGTTTTACGGCCGATGCGTTTCTGCAGCGCGTTGAAGGGCATCGGCTGTGCCCCGTCCCAGGCCACGATCTCGCCATCCAGAACGGTGCCATCAGGCAGGAAATCGCGCGCCCGGGCCAGTTCGGGAAAGCGGTCGGTCATCAGTTCCTCGCCGCGCGACCAGACGAAATGCTCGCCACCGCGCGCGATCAGCTGGCCACGGATGCCGTCCCATTTCCATTCCGCCAGCCAGTCGCGCGGGTCGCCAAGGGTGTCGGGATCGTCCTCGAGCCCGTGGGCAAGACAGAACGGGTAGGGGCGCGACAGGTCCGCGCCTGCGTCAGGTGCCTCGATCAGCGCGTGCCAGTCGGTGGTGTCGGGCGTCCAGTCGCCCATCAGGCGGTGGGCCAGTTCCGCCTCGTCGCGCCCGGTGGCCTGCGCCAGGGCACGGGTCATCAGTTTGCGGCTGACGCCCACGCGGAACCCGCCGGTCAGCAGCTTGTTGAAGACCAGCCGTTCGGGGGCGGGCATCCTGTCCCAAGCATCCAGCACGGCGGTTTTGCGGGTGGCCTCGCCCGCCTGGTCAAGCGCGCGCAGCCGCGCGATCCAGTCGGTCAGGCTGTCGCCATGCGCCTGCGTGTGCGGCGGCAGGACCAGCGCGATCGTTTCGGCCAGATCGCCCACGATCGGATAGCTTTCCTCGAACAGCCACAGCGGGATGCCGGCGCGCTCGGCCGCCCATTCGCGCAGGCGCGTGGTGGTGATCGCGCGTTTGGGGCGGCGCCCCGAAAACAGCGCCACGCACCACAGCCTGTCCGCCTCGGGCGCCTCCTGGAAATAGCGGGCAAGGGCCGTGATCTTCACGGTGGTTTTCGTGCTCTGGTCGATGGCGGCGTAAAGGGCGGTGAAGCGTTTCATGCGCCATCCCCGTCCTGATCGAGGGTTTCGCCGGTGAATTCCGTCGGCACGACCTGCGCGTTGAGGCCCTGTTCGGTCAGCCAGCGGGCAAAAATGTCGGTATAGCCGTGGGTGGCATAGATGTTTTCGGCCCCGGTCTGCGCGATGGCATCGTTCAGCCCGGCCCAGTCGGCATGATCCGACAGCACGAACCCGCGGTCCACCGCGCGCCGCCGCCGCACCCCGCGCAGCCGCATCCATCCGCTGGCAAAGCCGGTCGAGGCAGGGCGAAACCGGCGCGACCACGTGCTGCCGAGCGCGCCGGGCGGCGCAAGGACCAGCGCGCCGGGATGATCCGCGGCCTTCAGATCGGGCGTGACGTGGACCGTATCCGGCAGGGGAATGCCCTGCGCACGCAGCACCGCGTTCGTGTTCTCGACCGCGCCGTGGGTCAGGATCGGGCCGAGGCCCGGATCCAGCAGGGACAGCACCCGCTGCGCCTTGCCCAGCGAATAGGCGCCCAGCAGGCTGAACCGGCCCTCGGCCGCGTTGGCTGCCCACCAGCCGTTGATCTCATTCGCCACCGTCACCTCGTCCGGCCAGGTAAAGACCGGCAGGCCAAAGGTGCATTCGGTGATGAAGCTGTGACAGCGCACCGGCTCGAACGGCTCCGACAGGCGGTCGGGGGTGGTCTTGTAATCGCCCGAGACGACCCAGACCTCGCCGCCGACCTCCACCCTGATCTGGGCGGAGCCGGGCACGTGTCCGGCCGGGTGGAAGGATACTGTCGCCCCGCCGATCCTCCGGGTTTCGGCGTAGCGCGCCGTGTCCAGCGTGATCTCGCCCAGCCGGTGGCGCATGACCGGGGCGGCGGCCTGGGTGCACAGGTAACGCGCGTGTCCGGGCCGGGCATGGTCGGCATGACCATGCGTGATCAGCGCCCGGTCCACGGGGCGCCACGGGTCGATATGGAAATCCCCCGCCGGGCAATAGATGCCACTGGATGTGAACGTCAGAACCATGAGGCAAGCATAGCCCGTAAGCCCCGCGCGACCAGCCTCTTGCGGTGCCGGATGTGGCCGCTATCCTGCGGGAAACGCAAGGGGGATCTCGATGAAATTTGTTCGTTACGGTGAACCGGGGCAGGAATGCCCGGGCCTTCTGGATGACGCGGGTCGGGTCAGGGATCTCACCGGGGTCATCACCGACCTGTCCGGCCCGGTGCTGGGGGCCTTGCCACGGCTGGAGCCCGAGGGCCTGCCCCTGGTCGAGGGGCAGCCAAGGCTGGGTCCGCCGGTGGGGCAGGTGGGCAAGTTCATCGGGATCGGCCTGAACTATTCCGACCACGCCGCCGAGGCCGGCCTGCCCGTGCCCGCCGAACCCATCGTGTTCATGAAGGCGACGTCATGCATTTGCGGCGCGGACGATGACGTGATCCTGCCGCGCGGCTCCACCCACGGGGATTGGGAGGTCGAACTGGGCGTCGTGATCGGCAAGCCCGCCGCCTATGTGTCCCAGGCCGAGGCGCTGGATCACGTGGCGGGATATTGTATCGTGAACGATGTCTCGGAACGGCATTTCCAGATGCACCGCTCGGGCCAGTGGACCAAGGGGAAAAGTGCCGACACGTTCGGCCCCATCGGGCCGTGGCTGGTGACACCCGACGAGGTGCCCGACCCGCAGGCGCTCGACCTGGCGCTGGATCTCAACGGCGAACGTATGCAGACCGGCACCACCGCCACGATGATTTTCACCGTGGCCCAGATCATCGCGCATCTGAGCGAGTTGATGAGCCTGCAGCCCGGTGACGTGATCGCCACCGGCACACCGCCCGGCGTCGGCATGGGGATGAAACCTACGCGATACCTTGCCGCTGGAGATGTGATGGAATTGACGGTGAGCGGGCTGGGCCGTCAGCGTCAGACCGTACGCGCCGCGGGCTAGGCCCGGAACCGGCGTCGTCAAAGAAGCCGGCGATCTGGCCGAACAGCCGCGTGCGCATGTCGCGGCTTTCCATCAGCACCTCGTGCCGCCCGCCGGGCACGACATGCGATGCGATGCCGGGCCAGCGCTCGAGCCGGGTTTCGATGCGCGTGACATCCACGATATCCTCGTCGCTGCCGTAAAAGGTGAAACAGGGCAGGTCGGGCGAGGGACGCCGCGACAGTTCCAGCGTGTCTTTCAGCGCCTCGTGCAGCCAGCGCAGGCTGGGCCCGCCAAGGGCCAGTTCGGGATGTTCCGTCACCTGACGCACCATGTAGTCATACATGTCACGGTCGCCGGTCAGGCGGTTGGTCTCGAACGGTTCGGTCAGGACATAACTGCCCGTCGTCGTGCCCGGGGCGTATTTGTGGCACAGCCCGACGCGCCGGCTGCTCCAGGAAAGCGACCAGGCGACAGGGCGCAGCGCGGTGGAAATCTTGATCCCCCACATCGGCCCCGAAAAGGCGCAGGCCGCCACCGGCATATCGCGCGTCAGCGCACGCAGCCCGATCGCTCCGCCCATGGAATGCGCCAGCAAATACCACGGCTTGGGCAGGTTCAGCGCCGCGGCCGACTCGACCAGCGCGTCCACATCCTGCTGATAATCCGAGAAATGCAGGACATGCCCCGGCATCGCGTCGTCGATCAGCCGGTCGGCCAGACCCTGCCCGCGCCAGTCGATCGTCAGCGTGTTCAGGCCGGCCGCGGCCAGATCGGCGGCGGCACGGCCGTATTTCTCGACATACTCGGTGCGTCCGGGGAACACGAATACCGTTCCCCTCGCGCCGGCGACCTGCCACAGCCCCGCGCGCAGGCGCACGCCATCGCGCGCGCGCAGCCAGAAGGCGCGCCCGCCCTCGGGCCCGTCGGCCACCCCGGTATGCAGAGGTGCGTTGTCCATCAGGCCAGTGCGCTGCCCAGTTTCATCGCCATTCCCATGTCGCCGTCCACGCTCAGCTTGCCCGACATGAACGCGGCTGTCGGATCCAGATCCCCTTCGAGGATGGACTGGAACGTATCGGCATCCGCGCTGAGCGTCACGTCGGTGTCGTCGTCGCCCGCGCGCGCGCCGTCACTGTCCATGACAATGGCGCCTTCGCCCTCGATGACGAACTTGGCGCTGCCGTCGAAGCTGCCGCTGATTTTCCCGTTCAACGCCTCGACTGCAGCCGTGATCACATCACTCATATATCTTCCTCCAGTTTTGATACGCCGGGGGCTATGATTCCCGGCGCAGTGCGCTACATTCATCCCCGTTATGGGCACACAAAACCGTATCCTCAATCGTATCGTCGCGGCACTTCTGGCGACAGTCATGTTTTCCTTACCTTTGGCGGCAGAGGAAGGGCGGCTTGAGCGGTTGTTCGCTCAATTGCAGGAGGCCGACCCGGCCGATGCGCGGCGAATCTCCGGCGAGATCGAGCTGGAACTGTCCAAGTCGGGTTCGGCGTCGGCCGACCTTCTGCTGAAACGCGGATCGGATGCGCTGGAGGCCGGGGATGTGGAGACCGCGATCGAGCATCTGACCGCGCTGACCGACCACGCACCGGATTTCGCCGAAGGCTGGCACATGCGCGCGATGGCCTATGCCGAGGCGGAGCTTTTCGGCCCGGCCGTGGCCGACCTTGAGCGTGCATTGTCAATTGAGCCGCGCCACTATCACGCCATCGCCAGTCTTGGCGGCATTCTCGCGCAGGTCGACCGGCCCGACATGGCAAAACGCGCCTTCGAGGAGGTGCTGGCCATTTATCCCGGTTACCAGGACGTCATCGAGGCGCTTGAACATGTCGAGCGCCAGATCGGCGGCTCGACACTCTAGCGACCAACGGCAAGGGGAAGGCCCATGAGCCAGCAGTCGAGAACCCTTGCGGTTCTGGGCCCTACGAATACCGGCAAGACCCATTACGCGATCGAGCGGATGCTGGGCTACCGGACGGGGGTGATCGGGTTGCCGCTGCGCCTTTTGGCGCGCGAGGTCTATGACAAGATCGTCGCGGTGCGTGGCCCGTCGGTGGTGGCGCTGATCACCGGCGAGGAACGCATCGTGCCGCCGCGCACGCAATACTGGGTCTGCACGGTCGAGGCCATGCCCGAGGGCATGGGCGCCGATTTCGTCGCGGTGGATGAAATTCAGCTCTGCGCCGACCCGGAGCGGGGCCATGTGTTTACCGACCGGCTGTTGCGGATGCGTGGCCAGAAGGAAACCCAGTTCCTTGGCAGCTACACGATGCGTGGGGCCATCGCGGCACTTGTGCCGGGGGTGGAGTTCATCGGGCGCGAACGGATGTCCGAGCTCAGCTATACCGGCGCCAAGAAGATCGCCAAGATGAAGCCGCGCAGTGCCATCGTCGGGTTCTCGGTCGAAAACGTCTATGCCATCGCCGAATTGCTGCGCCGCCAGAAGGGGGGCGCCGCGGTGGTGATGGGCGCGCTCAGCCCGCGCACGCGCAACGCGCAGGTCGATCTCTACCAGAACGGCGACGTGGATTACCTCGTGGCCACGGACGCCATCGGCATGGGGCTGAACCTCGATATCGATCACGTGGCGTTTTCATCGCTGACCA
>JANSYB010000743.1 GCA_024742655.1 Paracoccaceae bacterium
ACCATGCAGGAACACCATCCCCGCAAAGGCCACCATGAGGATCTTGAACAGGAAGTAGGCATCGAACCCGTTCGGGCTGAACCCGATGGTCTCGACGTTCCAGCGCACCGCGCGCGCCTTGAGCATCAGCCGGTCGAGCGTATCGCTGGCCGAGGGCTTCGGCGTGATCAGGTGCCGCCACATGAAGTACCAGCCATACATCCATGTCAGCACCGCCATCGGCATCATGAACAGCACGCTGCCCAGCATGTCGATGACCTTCTTGGTGCGGAATTTAACGGCGGAATAAATCAGGTCCACCCGCACATGCCCGCCCTGCACGAACGTGTAGGTACAACACAGCGCCACCACCATCGCGTTGTGGAATTTCAGCATCTCCGCCCACCAGCTGATATCCTTGGCCAGTTCGATACCAAAGCCGAAGGAAATATCGGGCCGGGCGAAAATCCGCTGAATGAACACGATCACGATCTGCTGGATCACCATGATCAGGCCCGCCCAGGCGAAGAGGCGCCCGACAGTATTGGCGAAGCCCTCGAACACCCGCACGCAACCCCACATGAAGGCGTTTTTCCAAATCCCGATCCCGGTCAGGATCAATACTGCGGTGAAGATCACGAAGAAGAATTCGACCGAGCCGCCGTAATAGACAAAGCGCATGATCGCTTCTTTGTCGGACCAGTTCAGCCAGCTTGCCGGATGGGTAATCGCATAGGCGAAATTGTAGAAGGCAAGCGCGATGTTCTGGAAGAACCAGACGAGTGCGTCAAGCATGGGTCCCCACGCCCCTCATGGTGGTGCGGGCCGTCCGTGCGACCCGGAATGCGTCTGGACGGGCCCGCATGATGGGGCCCGTCCGCGATCAACAGGGTGATGTGGGCTTAGCCCAGAACGCGGTCGCGCTGCTTTGCGTAAGCGCTGGTGGAGCGGCTCAGCCAGCCCGAGGAGGCCTTCATCGACGCCATGTAGTCGTCGTAGATCTCCTTGAACAGGTCGTCGCCCATGAACTCGTCGAACACCTGCTGGCTGGCGCCGCCGAAAGCATCCCAGACGCTGTCGGGGAATTCCAGAACCTGCACGCCACCGGATTGCAGACGTTCCAGGGCCGCGCCGTGGTTCATCTGAAACTGTGCAAGGTTCCAGATATTCGCGTGACCAGCCGCGATCTCGATGATCGACTGATGCGTCGGCGACAGCTCGTTGAAGACGTCCAGGTTCGTCACGAGGCTCAGACCCGCGGCCGGCTCGTGGAAGCCCGCTGCGTAGTAGAACTTGGTGATCTCCTGGAAACCGGCTTTCTCGTCGGCCCACGGACCGATCCACTCGGTGCCGTCGATCGCGCCCGAGGCCAGCGCCTGGTACACTTCTGCGCCCGGCAGGTTCTGAACCGATGCGCCCATGAAGCCAAGGGCCTTGCCGCCCAGGCCCGGCATCCGGAATTTCAGACCGTTGAAGTCTTCGGGGCCCTTGATTTCCTTGGCGAACCAGCCACCGGCCTGCGTGCCGGTG
>JANSYB010000570.1 GCA_024742655.1 Paracoccaceae bacterium
CGTTGCTCCACAACCCCGGCCCACCAGCTGCATCCGGCCGGGATCACCTCGTCGTTGAAATTGTATTCCGGGTGGTGCACGGGCGCCGTCTCGCCGTTGCCCACAAGGATATAGGCCCCGGGCCGCTCCTCCAGCATGAAGGCGAAATCCTCGCCCCCCATCACCAGCGGCGCCTCCTCGCATTGCCCGCTGATGGATTTCGCAACCTGCGCCGCGAAGTCGGTCTGGTCCTCGTGGTTCACCATCACCGGGTAGTTGCGTTCATAGCTCAGCGTGACCTGCCCGCCGAAGCCCGCCCCGATGCTGTCGCACAGCGCCTGCATCCGGTCCTCGGTCAGGTCCCGCATCTCGGGGCTGAGCGTGCGCACCGTGCCCATCAGCGTCACACGGCTCGGGATCACGTTGAACGTGTGCGACAAGGTTTCCATCGACGTGACCGACACCACCGCCTGCTGGATCGGATCGGCATTGCGGCTGACGATCGTCTGCAGGGCCGTGATCAGCTGCGCGGTCATCACGCAGGGGTCGACCGTGTCATGCGGTTTGGCCGCGTGCCCACCGCGTCCCTCGACCACGATATCGAACTTGTCTGTGGCCGCAAAGAACGGCCCCGGCCGGATGGCGAACGTGCCCTCGGGCACGCCCGGCCAGTTGTGCATCCCGTAAACCTCCTGGATGCCGAAGCGGTCCATCAGACCGTCCTCGCACATCTCGCGCCCGCCGCCGCCGCCCTCTTCGGCGGGCTGAAAGATCACCACGCAGGTGCCGTTGAAATTCCGCGTCTCGGCAAGGTACTTGGCGGCCCCCAGCAACATCGCCGTGTGCCCGTCATGGCCGCAGGCATGCATCGCGCCCGGTGTCTTGGACGCATAGGGCAGCCCGGTCGCCTCGTGGATCGGCAGCGCGTCCATGTCCGCGCGGAGCCCGACCACCTTGCCCGAGGACGACTCGCGCCCCCGGATCACGGCGGCCACGCCCGTCCGCCCGATGCCCGTCACCACCTCGTCGCAGCCAAAGCTTTGCAGTTTTTCGGCAACCAAAGCGCTTGTCCGGTGTGTATCAAACAGGATTTCGGGGTTTTCATGGATATCCCGGCGCCATTCGGTGATTTCATCCTGCAATTCTGCAAAGCGGTTCTTGACGGGCATGTCGCTCTCCTGTGTCGGGTTCATTGTAACTTGGGTCAGGCAACGGCCCAAGGCAAGCCCGGATCAGAAGCCCGGCCCCGGCACGATCGGCGATCCGTCGGTAAAACGTGAGAACCGGAACCGGCGCAGGTCATGGCCCGGCGCGTCACCCGTGACGAGGTCGGCCATGATCCGGCCGAAACCCGGCCCGATGCCGAAGCCGTGCCCGCTCATGCCTGTGCAGATCGAAAGCCCCGGCAGGTCCGGGGCATGATCCACCACCGGCACCACGTCGGGCATCGCGTCGATCATACCCGCCCAGGCCGCCTTGATCGGCACCTCGCCCAGTTCGGGAAAGAGCGCGGCAAACGCCCGCGCGGCCTCCTCGGCCCGGCCCGGGCTCGGCTCCGGGTCGAGGATGCGCATCCGTTCGAAGGGGGTTTCGTCCTCTGCCGTCCAGTGCCGCGGGGTGGACCACGCATCCGGGTATCCCTTGGGCGCCGCCGTCCGGTAGCGCCGGCCAAATGGAGACTGACGCAGCACGGGCAGGTACTTGCGCGCATGGCGCAGCGCGTCGGGCCCCACGAACATCTCGTGGAAATCGGAGGGTGCCACCGAATACCCCCCGTCCGCGCGCGGCCGGAAGGCCACGTCATGCGCGGCGGCCCCACCGGCGGTGACCTGTGGTAACGGCCCCGTCGCACAGACCGTAGCCAGAACCGAAAGCTGCGGGATATCCACCCCGTGCCGGCGCAGCAACAGCGACGACCACGCGCCACCCGCCACCACGACCGCGTCACAGGCCACCCTGCCCTTTTCGGTCATCACACCTGCAACGCGCCCCGCCGCCACGTCCAGCATGCGCACCGCACAAGCCTCGCGGATCACCGCCCCCTCCGACGCCGCCAGCCTCGCGATCAACGGCACGGAGACCCACGGCTCCCCCTTCATGTCCGAGGGCGTGTGCAGCGCCCCGGCAAAGCGGCGCGTCATGCCCGGGATCAGGTCGGCCACCGCATCAGCCCGCAGGAGGGCACTGTCCACGCCGTGCACCGATGCCCGTGTCAGCCAGTCCTCGTATTCCGCCAGCTGCGCCTCGGTCTCGGCCAGGTAGGTCAGCCCGATCCGGCGCACGCCCAGATCCTCGCCGATCTCGGCCGCCAGGTCCTGCCACAGCCTGTTGGCCTCCATCGCGATGGGCAATTCA
>JANSYB010000425.1 GCA_024742655.1 Paracoccaceae bacterium
ACGCCCTGCATAGAGCCCCTGCCCCACGATCACCGCTTCGAACACGAGGGCTGGTGCCACTGGCCTTACAACCTGATCTACCAGAATTTCCTGCTGACCCAGCAATGGTGGTACAACGCCGCCTGCGACATCGACGGTGTCAGCGATCGCGAGGAACAGGTCGTATCGTTCATCAGCCGACAGATGCTCGACATGATCTCGCCCTCGAATTTTGTTGCGACCAATCCCGAGGTCGCCGCCACGACGATGCGCGAAGGCGGGATGAACCTTGTGCGCGGGATGCAGAACGCGCTGGAAGACTGGGAACGCGCGATCTCGGGCAAGCTGCCGGTGGGCACGGAGGCCTATCTGCCGGGCCGGGACGTGGCGACGACGCCCGGCAAGGTGGTGTTCCGCAACCGGCTTCTCGAGCTTATTCAATACGCCCCGAAAACAAAAAAGGTGAAGGCCGAGCCGATCCTGATCACCCCTGCGTGGATCATGAAATACTACATACTCGATCTCAGCCCGCATAATTCACTGGTCAAACACCTCGTCGAACAGGGTTTCACGGTGTTCATGATCTCCTGGCGCAATCCCACGGCAGAGGATCGCGACAAGGGCATGGCCGACTATTTCGACGCGGTGGCCGAGGCGATGGATGCGGTGAGCGCGATCGTGCCCGACACGAAAATCCACGGTGTCGGCTATTGTCTTGGTGGCACGCTGATGGCGGCCAAGGCCGCGCAGATGGCGCGCGATGATGACGACAGGCTCGCCACGCTGACATTGTTCGCCACGCAGACCGATTTCGAGGACCCCGGCGAATTGCAGCTGTTTGTCAGCGAAAGCGAAGTCGCGTTTCTGGAAAACATGATGTGGGATCAGGGGTATCTCGACACCAAGCAGATGGCCGGCGCGTTTCAGCTCTTGCGGTCGGCGGACCTGATCTGGTCGCGCTACATTCACGAATACCTCATGGGCAGGCGCCAGGAGATGTTCGACCTCATGGCATGGAACGCGGATGCCACGCGGATGCCCTACAAGATGCACAGCGAATATCTGCGCAAGATCTTTCTCGGCAACGAACTGGCCGAGGGCAAGTACCGCATGGGCGGCAAGCCGGTGACGGTCGGTGATATCGACGTCCCGATTTTCTGCGTTTCGACCAGAACCGATCATGTCGCGCCCTGGCACTCGGTCTACAAACTGCATTTGCTGGCCGACACCCCGGTCACCTTCCTGCTCACGAGCGGGGGGCATAATGCCGGTATCATAAGCGAGCCGGGCCACGAAGGGCGCAGCTATCACATCCGCACGGCCCAGGAGGACGACCCCTATCTGTCCCCGGAAACCTGGCAGGCCACAGCCGAGCACCACGAGGGGTCCTGGTGGCCGGAACTTGTGGCGTGGTTGAGCGAACGCTCAAGCGGCGAGACGTCGCCGCCAAAGCTCGGAACCGGAAAGGCGCCTTATCAGGCAATCGAGAACGCGCCGGGATCGTATGTGTTTCAGCGCTGACGCCCGCCCCGCGCGCCTGCCGTCGGCGCCCAACGGATATCTTGAAAACAGGGAATACGGATGAACCGTCTTGTAGAGAACAAACCCTTCGACAAACTTCGCATCGGTGACACCGAATGCCTGTGCCGGACCGTCTCACGCGCCGATGTGCAGAATTTCGTCACCTTCGCAGGTGACATCATGGAGGACACGGTCGACCGCGAACTGGCCGCGGATGCCGATTTCCGGGCCGCTCTTTCAGCGGGCGGCATGGCCCCGGCCCTTTTGGTCGCACTTGTCGCCGGCCGGTTTCCGGGCCCCGGCACGCGGTTGCGGCGCCTGACCATCGAAACAGACCACCCCATCCGGCAAGGCGACGCGGTGATCGCCGAGATCCGTGTCGTCGATCTCGACGAGGTCACCCGTTCGGTGACGCTGGCCTGCACATGCACGCGTGAGGACGGGACACCCGTTGTCACCGGCCAGATCGAGGTGGTCGCGCCGGAAAACGAGATGTCCCGCCCTTTCGGACGCCCTGTCGCCCTTGGCGCGGACGCCACGCCAGACCGGTTCGAGCGCATCGAGGAAATGGGCCGCGAGGCGGGTCCGATCCGCATGGCCGTGGTGAACCCGGTTGATGTCCCGTCCCTGCAGGGCGCGCTTGACAGTGCCGCGGCCGGGTTGATCGAGCCGGTGCTGATCGCCCCCCGCAATCAGCTACTGAAGGTCGCCGAAGAGGGCGAACTGGTCCTGTCGAACGCCGAGATCATCGACGTCCCCAATGCCCGCGCCGCCGCCGAAAAGGCCGCAGATCTGGCCGCACAGGGTACCTGCGCCGCTTTGATGAAGGGCAAAATCCATACCGATGCCTTGCTGCGCGCGGTCCTGAACGTCAGCGCGTTGCGCACCGACCGGCGCCTCAGCCATGTGTTCGTCGAAGACCTGCCGGGGTATCCCAGGCTGTTGTTCGTGGCCGACGCCGCGGTCAATATCGCGCCCGACCTGCTTGTGTTGCGCGACATCGTGCAAAACACGATCGATCTGGCGCGGGCGCTTGGCGTGGACCGCCCCAAGGTGGCGCTGCTGTCGGCCGTCGAGACCGTGACCCCGGACATTCCATCCACGATCAACGCGGCCGCGATCTGCAAGATGGCCGATCGCGGCGAAATCGTGGGCGCCGACATCGACGGGCCGTTGGCGATGGACAACGCGGTGTCCGAACAGGCCGCGCGGATCAAGGGGATTACCTCAAAGGTTGCCGGTCGGGCAGATATCCTGATCGCCCCCGATCTCGAAGCCGCGAACATACTGGCCAAGGATCTCGACTATCTCGCCGGCGCCGAAGCGGCCGGTATCACGTTGGGCGCCCGTATCCCGATTGCCCTGACAAGCCGGGCGGACACCGCGCGCGAACGGCGCGCCTCCGCAGCGATCGCGGCCGTTCTCGCCGCAAGAAACCGCGACGAAGACGGAGAACAGGCATGACACGCACCGCAATCGTCACCTTGAATGCGGGCTCCTCCAGCCTGCGCTGCGCGCTGTTCGAACGCACCGATCGCGGCCCGCAGCCGCATCTGAGGTTGAGCGTGCGCGGGTTGCCGGACCGCATGATCTGGCAGCGCCGCGACGAGCGGACCGGCCAATGTGACGAAAGCGAGCTTGATCCGCCCGGCACGCGCGACACCGCGCAAGAGACCGCACGCGCGCACATGCTCAAGCGCCTGTTGGAGGAGGTCGCACCAGAACAGATCGCGGCGGTGGCCCACCGCGTCGTGCATGGCGGGCGACACCATCGCGAGCCGGTCGAGGTGACAGAGCGGATCCTGTCCAGGCTCG
>JANSYB010000328.1 GCA_024742655.1 Paracoccaceae bacterium
AGGGCATCCATACCCGTGCCGGCCTCCAGAATATCCTGCCCGTCGAAATGGCTGCGCTTGTCGCGATACGGGGTCGAAACCGCATGGGCAAAACCCAACTCCCCGGCGCGCCAGAGCGGCATAAGGTTTGACAGCGCCGGGTGAAGTTCGAAAAACCCGTCAAGATCGTGCCCGCCCGGGGAAAGGCCCGGACGCATCCCCGCGAACTCGGGCGCACCCACCGGGCGCACCACGTCCAACCCGTCCATCGCGCCACGCAGGATGATGACCACCAGCCGCGCATCCCAGGGCGCGCTGGCCATGGTGACGGGCGTGACCAGAGGGCTGGCCGCCAATGAGCACCCGAGTGCAAGGCTGCGGGCCATGAAACGGCGGCGGGACAGGGCGGATCCGGTCATTTCAGCACTCCTTGCTCACATCCGTTGAAAGGCCGGCGAGGCCAGCACCAGCCCCACGGCCTCGGCGCGGGTTTCCGCCGACGCCGCCGCGAACCGTACAGGCTCCGGCACGGTCCGGCCGAGGGCCGTCTCCACGAATTCCCTCGGGTCGGGCAAGAGACGCCGGATCGTGAACGGCGCGGTCATCCCCCATTGCAGCCGTGCGGCCATGCGTTGCGGGGTGATCCAGGCGTCGTCGGCCTCGGGCCAGCCATCAGGGCCAAGCGGCGCGCCCCAACTTTGCCCCATCAGCGTCATCGGCCCCAGAAAGACACGGCGCAGCTTTCCAAAACCGGACGGGACATGGCGCGGCACAAGATCCAGCGCCCGCAGGCTGGAGCCCACGAAATCGATCGGCTGCTTCACGTTGCCAGGGCCATCATGCCATGACGCGGGATGATCGAGGAGCACGGCGTAGACTTCGGGCAGATTGCCGCCCGTCGCCTCGAACCGGGCAGCCATCGCCGCGATCAGATCGGGATCGGGCTGATCCGACACGAAATGCACGGCCAGCTTGCGCGCGATATGCCGGGCGGTGGCCGGGTGCGTGGCCAGATCCTCCATCGCGGTCATGATCGCGGAAAGTTGCGGCGTCTCCCCGCCATAGGATCGCCCCAGAACCTGTTCGGCACCGGGTTCGGCAAAAGCCGGGCGAAAGCGGAACCCCTCGACCCGGTCATAGTTCAGCCCGGTCAGAAGTTCCGCCAGCTGGCGCACGTCGGCTTGCGTATAGGGCCCGCCAGCACCCAGCGTGTGCAATTCCATGACCTCGCGCGCAAGGTTCTCGTTCAGACCGCTCAGCCGTTCATTTCTCAACGCGGCCACGCTGTTGGGGCCCACCGATCTTTTCTGATCGAGGTATTCGAGCATCATCGGATGCACGATCACGGCCTTGAGCATATCGGCGAAGCGGCCCGACAGGTGGGGGCGAATGGCCTCTTCCAGGTAGGGCAGATAGGCGACCTGCCAGGGGCCACCCTTGCCCACAGCCGTGAAATGATCACCCCAGAACTGGGTCAGACGTTCACGAAACCCATCCGCCCCCAGCGCGCGGCGCAACAGGGACTGACGAAACCATTCGGCACCGGTGATGCGTATCCTGCGCACGGCGGCGCGGCGTTCCTCCTGGCCCTGCTCGCGCTCCGCCTCGGTCTTGCCGTTACGCTGCTTGCGAACGGCCTGACCGACCTCGTCCAGTGACGCGTGGATCGGCGCAAATCCGGGGATTGGGAACATCTCGGCCGCGTGATCCTGTCCTTGCAGCCGTGTCAGCATTCCGGCCACGTCCGACGGCGGCGCGTGACGCGCCGACAATCCGCACCCAAACCGTATGGCGGCTCGTTCGGGGTCGAAACGCATGGACATCACCTCGGCTCACATACTCTGCCATAGATATAGCATTGCACGCGTCCGGGTTCACCTCCCGTCGCCAAAACAATTCAGCGGATGCGCGGCGCGCCGCGCAGGATCTTACTCCTGCGGGATGACGCGCAGGCCCAGTTCCATCAGCTGGTCGCTGGTGGGATCGGAGGGCGCGTTCATCATCAGGTCCTCGGCACGCTGGTTCATCGGGAACATGATGACTTCGCGGATATTGGCCGTTTCCGCCAGAAGCATCACGATCCGGTCGATGCCCGCAGCGCACCCCCCATGCGGCGGCGCGCCGTACTGGAAGGCGTTGACCATGCCGCCGAACCGCTTGCGCACCTCGGTCTCGTCATATCCCGCCAGCTCGAACGCCTTGATCATGATGTCCAGCTTGTGGTTCCGCACGGCCCCCGAAACCAGTTCGTAGCCATTGCAGCTGAGGTCATACTGGTAGCCCAGAACATCCAGCGGATCGCCGTTCAGCGCCTCGATCCCGCCCTGCGGCATGGAAAACGGGTTGTGCGAGAAATCGACAACGCCGGTTTCGTCATCCTTTTCGTACATCGGGAAATCCACGACCCAGCAAAAGGCGAACCGGTCCTTGTCGGTGAGGTTCAGTTCCTCGCCGATCTCGACACGGGCCTTCGCGGCCACGCGCTCAAAGCTTTCGGGCTTGCCCCCAAGGAAAAACGCAGCATCCCCCTTGCCAAGGCCCAGTTGCTGGCGGATCGCCTCGGTGCGCTCGGGTCCGATATTCTTGGCCAGCGGTCCGGCGGCTTCCATGCCGTCCTCGCCATCGCGCCAGAAGATGTAGCCCATCCCCGGCAGCCCCTCTTTCTGGGCAAAGGCGTTCATGCGGTCGCAGAACTTGCGGCTGCCGCCATTCGGGGCGGGGATCGCGCGGATTTGCGTGCCCGCCTGTTCCAGCAGCTTGGCGAAAATGGCAAAGCCGCTGCCGCGGAAATGCTCGCTCACATCCTGCATCTTGATCGGGTTGCGCAGGTCGGGCTTGTCGGTGCCGTACCAAAGCGCGGCATCGCGGTAGGAAATATGCGGCCAGTGCTTGTCGACCGTCTTGCCCTTGCCGAATTCCTCGAACACGCCCTCGATCACCGGCTGGATCGTGTCGAACACGTCCTGCTGTTCGACAAAGGACATCTCCATGTCGAGCTGGTAGAAATCGGTGGGGCTGCGGTCGGCGCGCGGGTCCTCGTCGCGGAAACATGGCGCGATCTGGAAATACTTGTCGAACCCGCTGACCATGATCAGCTGCTTGAACTGCTGCGGGGCTTGCGGCAGGGCATAGAATTTGCCCGGATGCAGGCGCGATGGCACGAGGAAGTCGCGCGCGCCCTCGGGGCTCGAAGCGGTGATGATCGGCGTCTGGAATTCGCGGAAGCCGATATCCCACATGCGCTTGCGGATCGAGGCCACCACGTCGGAGCGCAGTTTCATGTTCTCCTGCATCGCCTCGCGGCGCAGATCGAGGTAGCGATAACGCAGGCGGGTTTCCTCGGGGTATTCCTGATCGCCGAACACGATCAGCGGCAGCTCTTCGGAGGCGCCCAGCACCTCCATGTCGCGGATGAAGACCTCGATCTCTCCGGTGGGCAGCTTGGGGTTGATCAGGCTGTCGTCGCGCGCCTTGACCTCGCCGTCGATGCGGATGCACCATTCGCTGCGCACCTGTTCGACCGCGTTGAACACCGGGCTGTCAGGATCGCACAAGACCTGCGTTACACCGTAATGGTCGCGCAGGTCGATGAACAGAACCCCGCCGTGATCTCGGATGCGGTGCACCCAGCCCGACAGGCGCACCGTGTCGCCCACATTGGATTTGGTCAGCTCGGCGCAGGTATGGCTGCGAAATGCGTGCATGTCGTCCTCTCCGGCCCGGCGGGCCTTGGTATTGGTCCGGGCCGATACACCTTGGCCGGGCGCCAAAGTCAAGGCCCGGGCAGGCGCGGATAACCGCGCAACCCCGCAAAATCATTTACAGACATGGGAATTTGCGCAAAAATGCCGGTCACCGAGCAGAAAACCGGGACGGGAACCCGGATCAAAGGCAGGTTTCACATCGACTTCTGAACGCGCGGGTGGGCGCACAAGGATGGGGTGAACCATGTGGACCAAGGCTTTGGACGCGATGCTGACGCATCTGTTTCGCGAAGGCGATTTCAAACTCACATTTCCGGACGGCATGACCAAGACATATGGCGATGGCGGCACGCCTTCGGTTGCGGTCACGCTCAAATCCGCGGATCTGCCGCGCAGACTGATCATGTCGCCCGACCTGGCCGTGGGCGAGGCCTACATGAACGGCGACCTGGTGATCGAGAACGACGACCTGTACGGGTTCCTGTCTCTGGCCATTCAAAACAAGGCCCGGCAGGG
>JANSYB010000371.1 GCA_024742655.1 Paracoccaceae bacterium
GAAGATGTCTGCCGCCGGTGTACGGCTGGCAGGGTACATGATCGAATCCCAGCTCAGGATCGTGCAGATTTTCGGGCGCGCGGCAGTGGAGGCGAACCTGTCGCTTGCCGGACTTGGCCCGGTTGTCGCGAAAGGCGCCAGCGCGACGCCGAAGGCCAAGGCGGCCAGCCCGACAAAGCAGGCCAAGGACACGACACGCGCGGCCAGGCCCGCCGCGGCCAAACGCACGGCCCCAAAGACCAAGGCCGTCCCAAAGGCACCGGCCACTGACAAAAATCCAGCCTCGACAGCCAAAACCGCCGCAGCCCCGAAAGTGGCCGCAAAGCCGAAGCCGGCTGCCAAGGTCAAGGCGCCGGCTGCGCCAAAAACGGCTGCCGCGCCCAAGTCACCTGCAGCCCCCAAGACACCCGCCGCGCCCAAGGCCGCCGCCAAGCCCAAGACACCGCCGGCGTCAAAGCCCGCTGTCGCTGCGAAGGCGCAGGATGTGCCGGCCGCCAAGGCGTCGCCGCCACCCCCGGCACAGCCCGCGAGCAACGTCACGCAGCTCAAGCCCGGCACGCCGCCGCGAAAGCCACGGTCGCCCTCCTTGCCCCCGGCCATGCCGGAGCCGGTCAGCAAATCGGTCAAGGACGGGCAGTAACCCCGAAACGCCAGCCAGACATGGCCCAGGAGCCCCGGGTTGCAGCAGACGCAACCCGGGGTTCTTGTTTTTGCGTTAGTCATGTCAGCCGTATTGACCTATCTTTGGGTCAGGGAGGAAACCTGACATACGAAACGAGGTTTCCAGATGACGACGTACAGCACAGATATTTCCGGCAAAAAGTCCGACGAAAAGGGCTTTCTGGCCAGGTGGCTCGACCGCATCAGCCGCTCGATGGAGCGCCAGGCGCATGTCTTGTCGCGCCGCGACCTGATCGAGATGCTCGAGGCCAAGTCGGACGAGGAACTCGCCGCCCTCGGCGTGCGCCGTGACCAGATTGCCCATTACGTGTTCCGCGATCTGTTCTACGCCTGAGGCAAGGCGCCTGTTGGCCCGGGGCAACACCGTGCGTGCGGCACCGACAGCGCCATGATACCTCAGGCCGTGTAAGCTATCGTTCCTGCATGGGAGGCGCCCGAACCTGACATGGAAAGGGGTCCCATGACAACGCCTCGGATTGAAATCGCCTTTGCGCCCGCCGGATGGCGCGAGGCGCTTGACAGATACCTTGTCCAACATGCCCACGGCATGAACGGCTACATGCTCAGCCGTGGGCGCATCGAAAGCCTGATCCGGCTTCATGCGCTCAACGATGCGGAACTTGCCCGCATGGGACTGACGCGCGACGCGCTGCCGGCCTTCGTGTTCGAGGATATCCTGCAATCGTGATGCCGGGTCAGGCGCGGCGCCGTCGCGCTTGACAGGGGCGACCGGCAGGGCCAAGGCTGCGCGCATGTTGGATTTTCGACCCGTCGGATACGTGATCGGCCTGATGGTGACGGCACTCGGGCTGGCCATGATTCTGCCGATGGTGGTGGACATGGCCGAAGGACGGGGCCATTGGCCTGTCTTTGCCGAAAGCGCCATTCTGACCGTTCTGGTGGGGGGGCTGGTGGCGCTGGCCTGCCGCAACGGCGTGCGCGAGGGGCTTACGCTTCAACAGACCTTTTTGCTGACCACCGGGGTGTGGGTCATCCTGCCGTTTTTCGGGGCGCTGCCCTTCATCATCGGTGCGACCGAGTCGCGGATCGTCGACGCGGTGTTCGAGGCCATGTCCGGGCTGACCACCACCGGCTCCACCGTTTTGACGGGGCTCGAGGGTCTGCCCAAGGGTCTGTTGCTGTGGCGCGGGCTGATGCAATGGCTGGGCGGGGTGGGTATCATCGTCGTGGCGATGGTGTTCCTGCCGGAGCTGCGCGTGGGCGGCATGCAGATCTTCCGTACCAGCGGGTTCGACACGATGGGCAAGATCCTGCCGCGCGCCACCCAGATATCCTCTCGTATCTCGGTGATTTACCTCAGCCTGACCCTGACCTGCGTTCTGGGCTATCTCGTGGCGGGGATGAACGCCTTTGACGCCACCGTTCATGCCATGACCACCGTGGCCACGGGCGGTTTTGCCAATTACGATGCCTCCTTCGCGGCCTTCGGGGCGCGCGCCGAGTATGTCGCTGTGGTGTTCATGATGCTGGCCGCGTTGCCGTTCGTCCGGTTCGTGCAGATGACGGCGGGCACGGCGCGCCCCCTGCTGACGGATCCGCAGGTGCGGGGCTTTTTCCTGACGGCGGCGGTTCTGGTGGGGGTTCTGACGCTCTGGCAGGTGTCCCAGCAGGAGACACTCAGCGAGCAGGCGTTTCGCAAGGCGCTGTTCAACACGGTGTCGATCCTGACCGGGACGGGCTATGCCAGTGCCGATTACATGCAATGGGGCGCCTTCGCGGTGACGCTGCTGTTCTTTATCGGGCTGATCGGGGGATGCGCGGGCTCGACCTCCTGTTCGATCAAGATTTTCCGCTACCAGCTTCTGTTTGCCTCGGTCAGCGCGCAGCTGCGCCGGATCTATACGCCGCATGGTGTCTTTACGCCGCGCTACCAGGATCGCGCCATCAGTGACGACGTGCTGAACTCGGTCATGTCCTTCTTCGTGTTCTTCATCGTGACGCTTGGCGTGATCGCCGTGGCCCTCGGGTTTACGGGGCTGGATTTCATCACCTCCGTCTCCGGTGCCGCGGCGGCGCTGGCCAATATCGGGCCGGGGCTGGGCGAGACGATCGGCCCGGCCGGCAATTTCGAACCGCTCAATGACACCGCCAAATGGGTGCTGGTCGCCGCGATGCTGATCGGGCGGCTGGAACTGTTGGCGGTCTACGCAATCTTCACCGTTTCTTTCTGGAGGGCCTGATGACCCAACGACCCCTTGGCGCGCAGATTTCCCACATGCTCAAGGCGCGGGGCACCGATGTGATCTTCGGGATCCCGGGCGTGCACAACATCGAGATGTATCGCGGCATCGAGGAGGCCGGGATCACCCATATCCTTGCGCGCCACGAACAGGGCGCGGGCTTCATGGCCGACGGCTATGCCCGGGCCTCGGGCAAGCCGGGCGTGTGCTATATCATCACCGGACCGGGGCTGTGCAACGCGATGACGGCGCTCGGGCAGGCGTGGTCGGACAGCGTGCCCGTGCTTGCGATCTCGTCCTGCCTGGATGAGACGGCATCGCGGCGCGGCCAGCTGCACCAGATGATCGATCAGCAGGGCGCAGGCGCCACGGTCTGCGACTGGAGCCACGAGGGCCGCAGCCCGGAGGCGATCTACACGCTGATCGACCGGGCGCTCAACGAGTTCGAGACGGCCCGCCCCCGGCCCAAGCATATCCAGGTGCCCATTGCCCTTGGCGGCAGCATGGCCGATCCCGCGCCCGCGGCCCGCGCCCGTGTGTCGGCCCGTCCCGGCGCCGATACCACCCAAGTGGCCGAGGTGGCCCGGCGGCTTGCGGCGGCGCAAAGGCCGATGGTTCTGTTCGGTGGTGGCGCGGTTGCGGCGGCGCAGGCCGCACGCGACACGGTGCGGCGCAGCGGGGCGGCCGTGATCGCGACCTATGCGGCGGCCGGCATCATGGGGCCGGACCATCCGCTGGATTTCGGCACCTACCTTGCCCGGCCCGACAGCGCACAGGTGATATCGAAGGCCGATCTGCTGCTGGTGGTGGGCTCCGAGCTGGCCGAGGTGGACCTCTGGCGCGAGGAGCTGGGTGCCACGGCCCCGATGATCCGC
>JANSYB010000184.1 GCA_024742655.1 Paracoccaceae bacterium
ATGACCCCCGAACTCACCGCCCTCACCCTCGCGGCCCTTCTGCAAGTGGGCCAGCTTTGTCTCTACTCCGTAGTGGGGCAGGCGGCGGTGGGCACGCGCACCGCGCTCAAACCGCGCGACGAGGAAATCGAACTGCCGGGCAAGGCGGGGCGCGTCTATCGCGCTATGAACAACCATTTCGAGGGGCTGATCCTGTTCAGCATCGCCTGCGTGGTGATCACACTCTCTGACCGGTCCACCGCCTTCACCGCCGCCTGCGCCTGGGCCTATCTCGTCGCGCGCATCCTCTACATACCCGCCTATGTCTTCGGTTGGGTGCCATGGCGCTCGGCCATCTGGGCGGTGGGGTTCCTGTCCACCACGGCGATGCTTCTGGCGGCGCTGACATGAGTTTCTTCTGGCCTAAAATATCCCGGGGGAGTCGCCCATGGGGCGACGGGGGCAGCGCCCCCAGACCCGCTCAATCGAAAGGACAATACAATGGCAAACTATGACGTGATCGTCATCGGCTCCGGCCCCGGCGGCTATGTCGCCGCCATCCGCTGCGCACAGCTTGGCCTGAAAACCGCCTGTGTCGAGGGGCGCGAGACGTTGGGTGGCACCTGCCTGAACGTCGGCTGCATCCCCTCCAAGGCGCTCTTGCATGCCAGCCACATGCTGCACGAGGCAGAGCATAATTTCGGCAAGATGGGCCTCAAGGGCAAATCCCCGTCGGTCGACTGGAAGCAGATGCTGGCCTACAAGGACGACGTCATCGGGCAGAACACCAAGGGCATCGAATTCCTGTTCAAGAAGAACAAGATCGATTGGCTCAAGGGCTGGGGGTCCATCCCGGCGGCGGGCCGCGTCAAGGTCGGTGACGAGGTCCACGAGGCCAGGAACATCATCATCGCCACCGGATCGCAGGCCAGTGCCCTGCCGGGCGTCGAGGTGGACGAAAAGATCGTCGTCACCTCCACCGGCGCGCTGGACCTGCCCAAGGTGCCCAAGAAGATGATCGTGATCGGCGCGGGCGTGATCGGGCTGGAACTGGGCTCGGTCTATGCCCGGTTGGGCAGCCAGGTCACGGTCGTCGAATTCCTCGATCACATCACCCCCGGCATGGATGGCGAGGTGCAGAAAACCTTCCAGCGGATGCTGAAGAAACAGGGGCTCGAGTTCATCATGGGCGCCGCCGTGCAGAGCGTGGACAAGACCAAGACGAAGGCCAAGGTCACCTACAAGCTGCGCAAGGACGACAGTGAGCACACGCTGGATGCCGACACGGTTCTGGTGGCCACCGGTCGACGTCCCTATACCGATGGTCTGGGCCTCGACGCGCTTGGGGTCGAGATGACCGATCGCGGCCAGATCAAGACCGACGGGCACTGGCACACGAATGTCAAAGGCATCTATGCCATCGGTGACGCGATCGAGGGTCCGATGCTGGCCCACAAGGCCGAAGATGAGGGCATGGCCGCGGCCGAGGTCATCGCGGGCAAGGCCGGTCACGTTAACTACGGCGTCATTCCGGGTGTGATCTACACCCACCCCGAGGTGGCCGCCGTGGGCGAAACCGAAGACAGCCTCAAGGCGCAGGGCCGCGCCTACAAGATCGGCAAGTTCTCGTTCATGGGGAACGGACGGGCCAAGGCCAATTTCGCGGGAGATGGCTTCGTCAAGTTGCTGGCGGACAAGGAAACGGATCGCATCCTCGGCGCGCACATCATCGGACCGATGGCCGGCGATCTGATCCACGAGGTTTGTGTCGCTATGGAATTCGGCGCCTCGGCCGAGGATCTGGCGCTGACCTGCCACGCGCACCCGACCTATTCCGAGGCCGTGCGAGAGGCCGCGCTGGCCTGCGGCGACGGTCCGATTCACAGCTGACCGGTCCATAAAAACGGCACGCGGCGCCGGGTGCCGCCTGCCTCAACCCGCCGTTTCGGGATCGAACCCGGCCTCACGCATGAGACGGTTGGATTCCGTTTCGACCCGGTCTTCCAGTTCGGTCATGAAGACCTCCTTGGGTTTGCCAGAGGCGATACGCGGCAGGAACTCGACCACCGCCAATCCCGGTTTGCGCAGGATGCCCTTGCGCGCCCAGAAGACGCCGACGTTGGTCGCCACCGGCACGCAATCCTGTCCCAGTTCCTCGTACAAAACGCCCGAGCCGATCTTGTAGGGCGCCTTGACGCCCGGGGCGATGCGTGTGCCTTGGGGGTAGATGATCAACTGGCCGGGCTGTTGGGTGCCCCGCGCGACATCCTCGACCATTTTCTTGATGGCCAGGCTGCGCTTGCCCCGGTTAACAGGGACACAGCCGATCCTCAGGCCGTACTGGCCGATGACAGGCGCCCACATCAGTTCCCGCTTCATGATGAACTTGCCCGCCGGCACGCTGGCGAAGATCAGGATGATATCGAGAAAGGACTGGTGTTTGGCCACCACCAGCACCTCGTCCCTGGGCGGTGTGCCGCGCACCTCGGTGCGCAGACCGACCATCCAGCGCGCCGTCCAGCGCACCCACCAGCACCATGTCTTGCACGCGGTCAGGGCCCCCGTCCGGCTGAAGATGGCCCAGGGCAGGAACAGGATGCCCATGATCACCATCATCGCATAGATGTTGGTCACGAAAACCAGCGACCGCAGCCATTGAATGGCACCCATCACGTCAGATCCCTGAGTGTCTTGCCGGCGGCCGTGCGGGTCGCGGCAAACGCGACGATGGCGGCCAGCGGCGGTATGATCAACAGCCAGAGCCATTGCCAGCCGTGAAAGCCCAAACCGGTCAGAAACCCGCCCTCCGGTTGGGCCGAGGGCAGAAAGAACACCGCCAACCCGCCAAGCGCGGTCCCGATTGCGGCCCCGGTCAGCGCCCGCAAGGTAAAGCGCCGCACAAAGGCCCGGGCAATATAGGCATCGCGTGCCCCGACAAGGCGCAGCACGCTGATGACCTGCGTGTTGGCCGCCAGCGCTGCATTGGCCGCCAGGGTAATCATGGCGGCCGTCGCCGCGCCGATCAGGACGATGGAAATCAGGCCAAGCGACCGCAACCGCGATGCGGCACGTACCAGCGGGCGGCGCCAGCGGGTATGATCGTCCAGCACCGCGCCCGGCACTTCGGCCGTCAATCGCAAGCGCAGGCCGTCGGCGTCAAAGCCGTCCTGTTCTTCTATCACTTCGATCAATTGCGGAATCGGCAGCGTGTCGAGGGGCAGATCCGGGCCAAACCACGGCTCCAGAAGGGCCATCTGTTCCTCGGTGTCGAGCGCACGGGCCGACGCGACGCCGCCCGTGGTTTCCAGAACGCGCAACGCGGCCTCGGTCTGGGCGGTCAGTTGACCGTCGGGCGCTGATATCCGGATCGTGGAACTGCGTGCCAGTTCGGAGCCCCAGCGATCTGCCAGCCGGCCGGTCGCCATGGAGAGCGCAAGCGCGAAAACCACCAGAAACGCCATCGCCGCCGCACTGAACAAGGTCAGGTTTGCGGTAAAACCCGTGGGCGGCACAACACGGTCGGCCTGTGTGTCACCGACAACGAGTTCAGCGATCCGGGACAGGTCAACCTTCACAAATCGGCCCCCGCCAGTTGCAAACGTCGGTTGGAAATCCGCAAAACACGGGCCTGAACATGTGTCTTGGCCGCACGGATCAGGGCAAGGTCATGGGTGGCGATCATGATGGTTTTGCCCATCCGGTTCAACTCGACCAGCAGACGCAGCAAGCGTTGTGACATCTCCCAGTCGATATTGCCTGTCGGCTCATCCGCGAGCACCGCATCCGGTGACATGATCACGGCCCGGGCAAGTGCCGCGCGTTGCCGTTCACCACCGGACAATTCGGGTGGCGCGGCACTGGCCCGGCTTTTCAAACCGACCCAGTTCATCAGTTCATTGAGGTTCGCGGCCTCGCCCAGCAGATCACGGCCCGAGACCATCAACGGCAGCGCGATATTGTCCGAGACATTCAGGTGATCCAGAAACTGGCAATCCTGATGGACGACACCGATGCGGCGTCGGGCGACGGCGACGTCATCGCGTTCCATCTCGCGCACATCCTTGCCGAACAAACGAACGTTCCCCGCCGTCGGCACAAGCGCGCCGTAGCACAGTTTGAGAAGTGTTGTCTTACCCGCGCCCGATGGTCCGGTCAGAAAATGAAACGACCCGGCCTGAAGCTTGAGCGAGATATCACTCAGCAACTCACCCCCGCCGTAACTGTAGGCGACGTTCTCAAGCTCGATCACTGCGGCCCCCATTAACCCTGCACATACATGCCTTACAGGACACAGTAGTGCAACGATAACAAAGCGCCCTGCTTTGCCTCTTTTCCGGAGCGGTGTTTGGCTCTATGGTGGAAATTAACGAAAAAGGCAGCTCAGACCGGACAACGGTGACAGGCGACGGGTGGCGAGATGAGGCTGATTTGCCCGAATTGTGGGGCGGAATACGAGGTTCCGGACGAGGTAATCCCGGAAAGCGGACGAGATGTGCAATGCTCGAACTGCGGGGATACGTGGTTTCAGCATCACCCCGATCATGCTCCCGATCCTGACGAAGCGCAGCAGACAGAACCGGAGTGGCGCCAGGAACAGGCCCCCGAGGTGGATGCGTCGGAGGCGGATGAACAGGATGCGCCGGACACCTATGACATTCCAGACGATGTTCAGGACGAGGCGGAGGCACCCTCACCCCAGCCCGAGCGGCGGGAGCTCGACCCTGCCATTGCCGATGTTCTGCGTGAAGAAGCCGCGCTCGAAGAACAGGCCCGGCAGGCCGAAATGGGCAGCGGGATCGAAACGCAGCAGGAGCTGGGACTGGAAGAACGGAGCGATGACGCCCTGAGGCGATCCGAACAGGCCCGCGCACGCATGGCGCGTCTGCGCGGATTGCCCGAAGAGTCGACAGACGCGGATCAGGACGAAGACATCGACCCCTCGTCACGACGGAACCTTTTGCCGGATATCGAGGAAATAAACTCCTCACTCAACGCTGAGAAAACGCGCGATGAACCTGTCACGCCTCCCGGAACGGATGGCTCGGACGCGATGCCCGTTCCGCGCAAAAGCGGCTTTCGCTCCGGGTTCCGCACGGCAATCCTGTTGGCAGTGCTGGCACTTCTGGTTTATGTTTTCGCGCCTCGCATCGGCGCGGCCATCCCCGCGCTCGAGGCGCCACTGATCAGCTATGTCGACCTGATCAACTCGGGGCGCACAGCCCTGTCCGAGATGGTCACCGATTTCGCCGGGTCCTTGTCCGAAGACAGTGCAGCGCAGTAAGTCGCTGCGCCTCAGAACCGATCAAGCAACCGCTTGAGATACTCCAGTTCTATCTCGGGGCGTTCATTTTCGCCCGAACGGCGGCGGATCTCATCCAGCAACTCTCCGGCGCGGCGATAGACATCGTCCGCATCGCCGATCTTGCCACCTTCTGTCGGCATGCCCCGGCGTGACCGGCCCAGCGGGTCCTGCTCTTCTCCGAACTGTCCAAGGCTTTCACCGCGCGCCTGGCCCTGGCCACCCTGACCCTGGTTGTTCTCGGCCATCGCCTCACCGAGGTTGCGCATACCGTCGCGCAGGGCCTCCATGGCCTCGGCCTGCCGGTCGATCGCCTCGGGCAGGTCATCGTTTCGCAGCGCATCCTCGGCGCCGTCCATGGCACGGCCGGCCCGGTCAAGCGCGTCACGCGCGGCATCGCCCGCCTCGCCACCCATCCCGGGCAGGCCATTTCTCTGGCGCTCCAA
>JANSYB010000327.1 GCA_024742655.1 Paracoccaceae bacterium
AACGAGCGTTCGACCCGTGCCATCTGTTCGGTAAGGCCCAGCCCCTCGGCCTCGGCCACCTCCTCGGGCATGCCAAGCACGAAGCGCATCGCGGCCGACATCAACGACCGGGCATTGCCCGGCCAGTCTTGTGCCATCAGGCGTGCAAGATGATCGGCCGGGATTTCCGGCACGGCAAGTCCGGCCTGTTCGGCCGCCTGTGCGACATAGTGACGAAACAGGACCGGGATGTCCTCGGGCCGGTCCGACAGGGCGGGAATGCGAACCGGTGCCACCTCGAGCCGATAGTAAAGCTCGGCATGAAAGAGCCCGGCGGCGGAGTCCGCAGCCAGATCCGCGGTTGTTCCCGCGATCAGGCGCGGATGCCCGGCCTCTTCCAGCTTTTCCAAAAGCGCATACTGGGCGGGCCCGGGCAAGGCCGAGATTTCGTCAAGGAAAAGCGACCCGCCCGCGGCCGCAGCCAGGGCCTCATCAAGGGTGCGGGCGTCCAAAGACGCCGCGGCGCGCTTGATGAACGGACCCACGGCCGCAGGCGACATCAGGTGAACGACTTCGGCGACCTTGGACACGCCCGCGCCGGGCGGGCCGGAGACCAGCACCTCGGCACCGGTGCGCGCCACGGCACGCACCCGCTCACGCAGGGTCTCGGCCTGTGCGGACGTGCCGAAAATCATCCGCGCCGCCGGATCGCCGGCCTCAAGCTGCGCCTTCAGACGACGGTTTTCCAGCACCAGCGACCGGGTCTGCAGCGCGCGGTGCAGAACCGGCAGCAGCGCATCGGGCGCACAGGGTTTTTCCAGAAAGTCGAACGCCCCCTGCCCCATCGCCCGGACGGCCATCGGGATGTCACCCTCACCGGTCAACAGGATCACCGGCAGTTCGGCATCCACGCCTTGCGTATAGTCCAGCAGGTGAAACCCGTCGCGCCCCGGCATGCGGATATCCGACAGCACGACACCGGGAAAATCGGCGGCGATCATATCCTTGGCCTCGATGAACGAGCCCATGACAAAGGGTTTCAGTTCATTGAGTATGAGAGTCTGGGCCAGCGCGTCTCGCACGGCGGGGTCGTCGTCGACGACCAGAATGTCACGCAGGCTCATTCGGCGGCCTCCGCGCGGGCCCACGGCTCAAGCTCGACGGTGAATATCGCGCCGCCATCCGGGGCGTTGGCCCCGCGGATATTCCCGCCAAAGCTTTGGACCAGACCGTAGGAAATCGACAGGCCCAGGCCCATCCCGTCCTCTCCCCCGACTTCCTTGGTGGTGTAGAACGGCTCGAAGATCCGCTCCGGATCCGCGATGCCGGGGCCTGTGTCGCGCACGGTGACGGACAGGCGCGGATCGGTATCGAGGCGGATTGTGATGCTCTTCTCGGGCTGGCCCGACATTGCGTCGGCGGCATTGTTGATGAGATTGACAAAGACCTGGCCCAACCGCACCTCTCCGCCCACGACAAAAAGCGGCATGCCAGGCGGCGTCCAGTTCAGCGCAATGCCATCGGCCCGCAGGCGCGCCTGTGTCAGTTCGACGGCGGTTGCGATCACATGGACCAGATCAACCCGGCCCGTCGGCTCGTTTTCATTGCGCGCAAAGGCACGCAGATTCTTGATGATCCGTGCCGCGCGCGCCGCCAGGTCGGCGATGCGCTGCAGGTTGGAGCGTGCGGCCTGCGGATGGCCCTTGTCCATCAGGGCGGCACCGTTGTCGGCAAATTGCTGGATCGCCATGAGGGGCTGATTGAGTTCATGGCTGATGCCCGCCGACATCTGGCCCAGGGCCGACAGTTTGCCCGCCTGCACCAGGTCGGCCTGCGCCTTTTTCAATGCCGCCTCGGCCTCTTTGCGTTCGGCGACCTCTCGGCGCAGGGCGATGTTGGTCTGCGACAGCTCGGCCGTGCGCGAGGCCACGTGATTTTCCAGTTGGGCATTGGCACGCGCCAGAGATCGCCGCCGCTCGGCCAGCTGGAACAGAACCACGCCGAAGGCCATGCAGATCACCACGAACACCGCCGCCTGAAGCCCGGCCACGCGCCGCGCCGGCGCCACGTCGATCAGGGCATGGCCGGTCATGCCGATCACCGGTTTGGGCCGGGTCAGGTGCAGCGCCGTCTGGGGCAGATACCCGCCCCAATCCAGAAGCCACAGTTCATGCCCACCGATCCGGTCGATCGTGAAGGGAGGCGCCGGTGCCGCGGGCGGGGCCATGCCTTCCGCGTCCGATGTTTTCTGCCAGCCCAGGATTTCAGACCGGTTCGAGAGGAAAATGCGCCCGTTCGTATCGGTGAAAAAGACCGGGGGCTGGCCGCCGATCCAGTCCCATTCGACTTCGGCAATGTCGACCAGAACGACCACGGCCCCGAGAATGGCCCCTCTCTGCCCGAAGGCCGGTGCGGCATAGGCATAGACACGCCGTCCATCCGGCCCCAACCGCCCGAAGAACGAGCCCAACGCGCCCTGCATGGCGCGGCGAAAATAGTCGCTGCCCGCAGGCTTCAGGACAACATCGCCCGCGTGGGCCAGAACCCGGCCCTGTGGATCGGCGTAAATGAGTGCCATCGCGCCGGTCTTGTCGGCGGTCTTCTGCAACAGACGCGTTGCCGCGGCAGAATCCTCGGCATCTGCCAGCGTGGTGAGATCAGGGTGATCGGCCAGCAGAACGGACAACTCGCGAAAACGGCGCAACTCACCGGTAAAGCGGTCGGCCGCCAGCGCGAGGTCGGCGCGACCCTGTTTGTCGAGCTGGGCCAGCGCCTGCACATACCCGTAGCGCCAGATGCCCGCGGCGCAGATGCCAACGGCCAGAACAAAGACGGCGATCACCGCCAGACGGGTGCGCAACAGCGGGCTCATGGCTGATCATGTATCAAGTCTTGGCCCATCATGGCCAGCCGATTGATGCCCCCGGGGTGCGCGATCGCAATGTCCGGTTTGTTTCGCGCGGGTTCTGTGGCATGTCTTGGACAAACCGGAAAGATCACCATGACCGACCGCCACGACAAGGGACTGCAGATTCGCCGCAAGGTACTGGGCACCGCACATGTCGACCGCGCCGAGGCCGCGAAAACCCCGTTCGATACACCCTTTCAGCAGATGATCACAGAGGCCGCCTGGGGGACCGTCTGGGCCGGTGACGCGATCACGCTGCGCGAGCGGTCCATGCTGACCCTGGCGCTATTGGCCGCGCAGGGGATGGAAGACGAATTCATGATGCATGTCCGTGCCACGGCGAATACCGGGGCCAGCCCGCAGGACGTACGCGAAGCGTTGATGCATGTGGCCATCTATGCCGGGGTACCGCGGGCCAATCACGCGCTGAAACTGGCAAGGCGGGTTTTCGCGGAGATGGGGATCGAGGTATGACGGGATTTCGCCCCCGCGACAGGTCATTGCAGCCGCCCGCACTTGCCCCGGCTTATCGCAGCACGCAGGCCCGGGCGCCGCGCCAGCCACTCCTTCGGTTTGCGGCAACGGCTTCGGAAAATACCGGGCCGGTTTTCGGGCAGACCGATCTTGGCCCTCTGGACCATGACCTGCTGCAGAACCATGCCCAAGGCGGCGCGCCGGTGGGTGAGCGCATCGTGCTGCACGGTCGGGTGATCGACCAGGACGCGCGCGCCGTTCCCGGCACGCTGGTCGAAATCTGGCAGGCCAATGCAGGTGGCCGGTATCGACATGTCAATGACGGCTATCTTGCCCCGCTCGACCCGAATTTCGGCGGCTGCGGTCGGGGCTTGACCGATGAGGCCGGCCGCTATCGCTTTCACACGATCCGGCCCGGCCCCTATCCGTGGCCCAACGGCCCCAACAGCTGGCGGCCGGCGCATATCCACGTCTCGGTCTTCGGCAGTGGTTTTGCCCAGCGCCTGATCACGCAGCTTTACTTCGAGGGCGACCCGCTGATCCCGCTCTGTCCGATCGTGCAGGCGATCCCCGACAAGGATGCGGTGGCGCGCCTGGTGGCTCGGCTTGATATGGACGCAGCCGTGCCCTTCGACTGCCTGGCCTACCGGTTCGACATCGTTTTGCGTGGCCCGGCCGCCACCCTGTTCGAAAACAGACCAGAAGGAACCTGATGCCCAAACGCCCAAACGTGCTGCCCGAGACGGCCTCGCAGACGGCGGGGCCCTACGTGCATATCGGACTGATGCCGTCCATCGCCGGGCTTGACCGACCCAAGGACCTGGGGCACGAGATCGCCGGCCCAGAGGC
>JANSYB010000061.1 GCA_024742655.1 Paracoccaceae bacterium
AGCGACGCGAGCCCGGGCGGGCATCGGGGGCTTCTTTATCATTCATCACAGGGCCTCCTGGGTAAAATCGAACATGGACACGGGATCGGCATCGATCACGTAGCTTTGACCGCCCAGTGCGGCCATCGTCACCCGCGCCAGCCCCGCAGGGGGCGAAATCCCGATCCATATCCCGGCCAGCATCGCCGCCGTCAGCCCCGCCATGGCCGGCCAGCCACCCAGCATGCGGCTCAGGCGGGTCAGGCCGAACACGGGTGCCCGCCGTGCAGGCGCGGCGACAGGCGCAAATCCGCCCTGCACGCGGTCGGCGTCCTGCATCACCCGCGCCAGCAAATCATCCCCCGGCGCGGGTGGTGTGTCTCGGGCGGCCTCGAACAGCGCCGCGAGCCGCGCATCGTCTTTCTGTTTATCCGTCATTCCACATACCCCAGTTCTTCGCGCAGCTGGATCAACGCCGCGCTCAACCTGCGCTTGCCACGTGCTGTCAGGCTTTCCACCGCCTCGACACTGATCCCCATGATCTCGGCTATCTCGGGATTGGCCAGCTCCTCGATATGGCGCAACACCACCGCCTGCCGCTGCCGGTCGGGCAATTGGTTCAATGCCTCCTGCAGGGCCTCGGCGCGCAGGCGGGCCTGCATCGACTGCACCGGTGTCGCGGCAGGATCCTCGGGCTCGGCCACGCTGTCCAGCGGCGTGGTGCGGCCAGAGCGCCGCAGCCGGTCGGTACACAGGTTGGCCACAACACGGTAAAGCCAAGTCGATACCCGCGCCTCGCCCTGCCGCCAGTCCGGTGCGATCCGCCACAGGCGCAACATCGCCTCCTGCGCGATGTCCTCGGCATCGGCACGGTTGCCCAAAAGGCGAAAGGCATGGGCATAGACACGCGGCGTCAACCGCGCCGTCAGCACCCCGGCCGCGGCCCGGTCGCCATTCGCAAACAGCACCAGCAGCGCCTCATCTGTTGCCTGCCCGTCGTCGATCAAAGGCTCGTCCCTTGCACTGACCAGGGCCCGTCACGGCACGTTGCACGGTGACGCCCGGCGCCCCGGGCCGGGCATACCACGCCCGGCCCGACACGGGAACCGATGCCTCAGTCGGCATCCTTCATACCATGACCATGCTTGTGGCCGCCGCCATGACGGTCACGCATCTCATCGAACTCGGCCTTCGAGATGGCGCCGTCACCATCCGCATCGGCATGCATGAACATCCGGCCCGACCGCGCCTCGCGCATTTCCCCGGCACTCAACGCACCGTCGCCATCCGCATCATGGCGGTCGAGCATGCGCTCCACGGCGCGTTCGGCCCGCTTGGCCGCACGTTCCTGGGCGCGCGCCATCATCTCGTCACGCGACAGGACGCCATCGCCATCCGTATCGGCGGCCGCGAACATCGCCTGCCGGTGCCCGGCCATTTCCTTGGGCGTGATCTTGCCATCGGCATTGGCGTCCAGCTCTTCAAAGCTGTGGCGCGGACCGTGATGGCCTTTGCCCGTGCCGTCAGACGCACCGCTCTCGATCGTGCCCGCGACGAGAATCGCGGCGGTCAGGCTGGTCATCAAAACTGCGTTTTTCATCCTGGATCTTCCTTTCCGGCAAGTCTGCCTCTTGCATTGCGAACCGGTCATCTGCATCCGGTTCATGCCTATAAACGCGGCAGGGCGCCGTTTCCGTCGCACAGCGGGATATTTTTTACGCCAGCTTTGCGACATCCCGACGCAAGGACATCCTGTCGTCTTCAACTCGGCGCGTGTTTCACCCATCTTGCCGCGATCAACGGCGAGAGTTCCCATGAGCGATATACATACGCATGCACCCGACCGGCCCCTGTGGCCCGCGGTCTGGAAAGGTTTCCGGCGCAAATGCCCAAATTGCGGCAGCGGCCCGATCATGAAAAGCTATCTGAAAGTGCGCGAAAGCTGCACGGTGTGCCGCGAGGATCTCAGCCATCACCGCGCCGATGACGGGCCGGCCTATCTGACGATCCTGATCGTGGGCCACCTGATGGCACCGCTGATCCATGTCGCCTTCACCGCGTTCCGGCCCGAGCCCCTGGTGCTGTTCACGATTTTCGCTATTGGCTGCGTGACCCTGTCGCTCTACCTTCTGCCCCGGCTGAAAGGGGCGATCGTGGGCTTTCAATGGGCCCGGCTGATGCACGGGTTCGGACCCGCGGCCTGACCCTTTCCAACCGAAAGGGACAGGATGACCGCGCCGGACAGTATCGACAAGACCGCCATTCGCCACGCCGCAACGGTGATTGTTCTGCGTGACCGGGCCACCGATCCGCATGTCCTGATGGGACAACGCGGCGCGACGGCGGCCTTCATGCCGGAAAAATTCGTCTTTCCCGGTGGCGCGCTCGATCCCGGCGATGCCGGCATCCCACTGGCCACGCCCCTGCCGCCGGTCTGTGCACAGCGCCTGCGCGAGGATTGCCCCGGCGATCTGGCCCATGCATTGGCGGCAGCCGCGATTCGCGAATTATGGGAAGAAACCGGCCTCGTTCTGGGCACGCCCGGTGAGTGGTCCGGCCAGGTCCCGCCCGACTGGCAGGGGTTTGCCGCAACCGGCCACCTGCCCAACGCGCATCCGCTGCAATTCGTCTTCCGCGCCATCACCCCGCCGGGCCGCCCGCGCCGCTTCGATGCGCGGTTCTTTCTCGTGGATGCGGGTGAGGTGGCCAGCGATCTCGACGATTTCTCGGCCGCCTGCGAAGAGCTGTCGCACCTGCAATGGGTGCCGCTGGCCAAGGCGCGGCACGACTATGATCTGCCCTTCATCACCGAGGTCGTCCTGGCCGAGGTCGAGGCCCGCGCCCATGACCCCGCGCCACCCGCCTCGGTGCCGTTCTTCCGCAATGACGACGAGGCCAGCCTCTTCGTGCGCCTGCGCGGCCGCGCGCCGCGGTCCGACGAGTAAAATCTACCCCAACAGCACCAGCAACAGGATGCTCGCGCTCAACAGCGCGATACCGATATATTCCCTTCTGCTGATCGTCTCGCGGAAAAACAGGACCGAGGCCAGCATCGAAAAGATCACCTCGACCTGCCCCACGGCAAAGACATAGGCCGCGTTCTGCAAGGTGAAGGCGGTGAACCAGCCGACCGAGCCCCCGACACTGGTCAGCCCCATCCACACCGCGGTGCCCCGCGCCGCCCAGACCCGGCCCAGTTGCCCCGGTTCGCGCCAGCGCAGCCATCCCGCCATGGCGATGCTCTGCGCCGCGGTCACGGCCGCCACCGACAGCATCGCACGCAGAAAGGCGTCCTCGCTAGCCACCTCCAGCGTGGCGCCACGATAGGCCACCGCCGAGATCGCGAAACACGCCCCCGAGGCCAGTCCCAGCCCCGCCGCGCGGTTTACGAAACGGCGCGACCAGTGCCCGCTTGCCGGCGTATCGGACAAGACCAGCACGCCCACCAGCCCCACGAGGATCGCCATCAACCCCGCCATGCTGACGCGATCCCCCAGAATGACGAACCCCACCAGCGCGGTCTGAACCACCTCGGTTTTCTTGAAGGTGATGCCGACGGCGAAATTGCGTTCGGCGAAAAGGGCCACCACGCACCACGTGGCCAGGATCTGTGCCAACCCGCCAGCCAGGACGTATGGCCAGAACAGCCCGCCCAGAGCCGGCAATCCCTGTCCCCGCCAGCCCAGGTATCCGAACGCAATCGCAGCGGCGAACGGCGCGGCATAGAAAAACCGCGCAAAGGTCGCCCCGCCCGCGCTGAGCCGCCCCATGCTGAGCTGTTTTTGCAGCATGAAACGCAGCGTCTGGAACAGCGCGGCCATCACCGACAGAAGGATCCATGCCTCGATCATGGCCCCCTCATGCCCCTCCCCGGCGGCAATGGCCAGAGCCCTTCGCGCTTTCATCGTTCCCGAAATACTCCGGGGGTGAGGCCGCAGGCCGAGGGGGCAGCGCCCCCTGCCCGCCCGTCACTCCGCCGGGCGGGTGGGCCCCTTGCCCCCGTCAGGCCAAAGCGGATGCGGCACCGGGTCCTTGGCGCGCAGGAAATGGCGCGCGAAAATCTCGCCGTAGGAGCGGTAGTAATACCCGTCGTTGCGCGTCAGGTATTTCTCGCGATTGGCCCGGAACAGCGCCGGCAGGTCGTACCAGGCCACCTTGGGATGCATGTGATGCACCACGTGCAGATTGTTGTTGAGAAAGAGAAAGGCCAGCGGCCCGCGATCCTCGATCACGACGGTACGCCCGCTGGCGCGTTCATGCGCACGGTGCTCGAGGAAGGTGCGGATCTTCAGGATGGAAAACCCTGCATAGGCCGACAGAAGGTACGCCCAGACCGGCATCGGGGCCCAAAGCAGCCACATCAGCACCACGCCGACTGCCGGGATGTGCAGCAGCCACGCCTGTGTGACCGGCCACTCCCTGCGCTGGATCGCTCGCCAGTCACTGTGGAGCATGGCCACCAGACTGACCGCGGGGCCGACCAGAAGGCGGCCCGCCAGCGTGTTGTTGATCCGCAGGATCGCCTGCACCGGCCTTGGCAGGCGGTTCCAGACATTCGGGTCCAGGTAATTGGATTCCGGGTCGTCATAAGGATCGGTCAGGATCGAGTCGACATGATGCGCGAGGTGCAGGTCGCGAAACCGGCGGTAGGGCACGAACAGCCCAAGACACGCAAAGACCGCGACCTCGTTCAGCGTCTCGTTGCGGAACGGATGACCATGCAGCGCCTCATGCGTGAGCGAGGAATGCAGCGCGACCGTCAGGATCACCGCGATCATGCCCAGCGGCAGCCAGAGCGCACTCAGCCATGTCGTGCCAACCGCCCACACGACATAGCACGCCAGCAAGAGCGCCAGTGTCGGCCATTCGGGCGTGTGGACCCTGCGGGCGGCCCTATCCATGCAACCGCCCCCAGCGAATGCGCGACCAGATGCGCTCATAGACGATATAGCAGGCCAGCCCGATCGCCGTGTTCAACACCGCCATGGCCCCGCCAAGGGCGACCGACCCCGTCATCACGAGGCCGACAACGCCCATGACGACCAACCCCAGTGCATTCCACAACACCGCCTTGACCAGCGTCCGCCGCGCCGTCTCCATTCCTGTTCCCCTGTCTGGTTTCACGAAATCGTTACGTCAGGCGCACGGACCAGGCCATTCAGGAAATAGTTCCCATTTTTCTGCATTGGTGATATTTATCATCATATGTCGCAAAAAACCGACAAACGTGACCGGGCCGACCTGTTCCGCACCCGGCTGGGCGAGGCCATGCGAGAGCGCGGCACCTCGCAAAGCGCGCTGGCGCGCGCCGTGGGTGTGGATCGTTCGACCGTATCGCAGGTGCTGCGCGGGGATGGCGCGCGCCTGCCCAACGCGCAGGTGGTCGGCGAATGCGCCGCGGCCCTGGGCGTGTCAGCCGACTGGTTGCTGGGCCTCACCGACCGCCCCGAGACGGCCGCCGACATCCTCGCCAATACCCTGTCGCTGACCGAGGCGCCGCGCGCCCTGGTCGATGAACAGATCTTCCTGTGGCACAAGGAGGCGGCCGGCTACAAGATCCGGCACGTGCCCGCCGGGCTGCCCGACATGCTCAAGACCCGCGCCATGCTGGAATGGGAATACGCCCCGCATCTGGGGCGCAGCGCGCAACAGGCCATCGGTGCCTCCGAAGACCGGCTGTCATGGATGCGCAACACGCAATCGGACTACGAGATCGCGCTGCCGCTCTACGAAATGCACAGTTTCCTGCGCGGTGAGGGGTATTACGCGGGCCTGCCCCACACGACACGCACCGAACAAATGGCCTACTTTCTGGATGTGCTCGAGCAGCTTTACCCACGGCTGCGCCTGTATCTTTTCGATGCCCGTCGCATCTATTCGGCCCCGGTCACCATCTTCGGGCCGCTGCTGGCGGTGATCTATATCGGTCAGAATTACATGGCCTTCCGCGACAGCGAGCGGGTGCAGGCCCTGACGGGGCATTTCGATTACCTCGTGCGCGAGGCCCATGTCACCGCGCGCGCCCTGCCCGATCATATCCGCGCGATCTGGGCCGAGGCGGATCAAGATCGACCCCACAGGTAGGCGCCGCGCCCATTCGGGCCTTCAATCACGCCGTGGCAGGTCCTTGAGCAACACGTCACGCAGCAAGACGTTCCCGCGCGCCGACAAATGCGTGTGATCGGCATAAAGCGGATCGCCGTCGATCTCCTGCAGACAGGTCTCATAGGGGCAGAACACCCGGTCCGGCTCCACCAGCCGCGCGCCCATGTCCCGCGCAACGCGCTGCATCACGGCCATCGTGCGCCCGGTCTCGGCCTCGAAGGTCAGGCGCGTCGCCGGTGGACGTACCCGGCCAAAACGCATGTCCTTCAACATCGCATTCGGCACGGAATAGGGGTAATCGGGCACAGTGCCGATGATCGTCACGCTGTGCTTTTCGGGAATGCGGCGCAGCGTCTCGCGCAGGGCCAGGGCGAACCCGTCGAACGGATGCGAACCGGTGCGCGCGCCGCTGTCATCCAGAAGTCCGACCGGGGCGGAACGCGTTCTTGCGACATTGCCATAGCCTTCAGCATAGTAGGGCCAGCGTGCAAACAGGATCACCTGCATCGGCGGCGCGCGGTCCAGATAGGCGAGGATGGCGCGATTGACGTTGCGACACCCCTCGGCCCCCGAATGATCGCGCACAACGCCAAACAGCGGCGCACAGCCCGGCGTCGGCAAGACATACCCGCCCTGATTGCTGCCATGCGCATAGGCATCGAAGGCCGGAACCGCGCTGTTGACCATGCTGTCGCCCCAGACCAGGAAATCCGGCACCTCCGCGAGATTTCCGACGGCGCAGAAATCCGCGGGTTCGGTCTTGCCCCAGCAGTTTTGCCAGCGTGCGTCATGCGCATCCGTCGCCGCCTTGATCCGAGCGACGGCCGCGTCCTCGTCAAGATTGACCCGGTTCGCCTGCTGGTAAATATACCCCGTCAGCACCAGCAGGATCGCTGTCTGCACAGCAAACACCCGGTAAAGCCGCCCCTTGTGGCGCGCGATGTCCCAACGCCGTACGGGCGCTTCGATCAGGTGGTGGGACAGCGCGCCCAGCCCGAGCGCCGCAAAGAACAGGCCGGTGCGGATCACATCCGTCATGTAGACATCAACGTACTGCGCGAAAACGATCAGCGGCCAGTGCCAGATATACGTGCCATAGGAAATCCGCCCGACATAGACCATCGGCCGCGTGCCCAGCACCCGCGCGGTGCGCGAGCTGGCCGGGTGCGCCGCATAAAGCAACAACGCCGTGCCCATGGCCGGCATCAGCGTGGCCCAGCCGGGATAGAGATAACTTTCGTCAATCAGACCCACAGGCGCGATCACCAGCACCAGCCCCACCAGCGCCAGCACAGGCCAGCGAGGCACATGCGCAAATCGCTGCATCCCGATAAAGACCAGCGCCCCGGCCGCCAGTTCCCACGCGCGGAAGAGAGAGGAAAAGAACCGTTCCTCGCGGTCATGGATCAGGTCACCCGAAAACAGCGTCAGCCCAAGCGTCAGCACGAAAATCAACGCCAAGACCCGGGCGAACGCGGCCTGGCTGCGCTGAAGCAGCAGCACGATCAAGGGCAGCACGATGTAGAACTGCTCTTCGATCGACAGCGACCAGGTGTGCAGGAATGGATTCTCGTGCGCCGAGTGGTTGAAATAGCCTTGGCTGTGCAAGAGGTTGAAATTGTTGGTAAAGGTGATCGAGCCCAGCAAGTTGCGGAACAGCATGTCCAATTCCGAGTGCAGGAAAAGGGCCTGTGCGATCAGCGCCGTCACGAGAAAACACACGAAATAGGCCGTCGACAGGCGCCGGATGCGCCGGGCAAAGAACTCCGTCGCACTGTAGCTGCCATCGCCGAGCCGCAGGTAAATCTGCCCGCAGATCAGGTAGCCCGACAACACGAAGAACACGTCGACCCCGACAAATCCCCCCGCCATCGCCGGAAAACCCAGATGGAAAAGCAGCACGCTCGTCACCGCGACAGCGCGTATTCCATCCAGCTCTCTACGATAGCCGATCTGGCTCATCGGGTGGGCACCATCCGCTTGTCCGTGAAAAGGTTGAACGGTCGTTTCACGTTTCGTGACAGCGTTCAACAAAATTCAGGCGCGGGATGGATCACCAGTCAGAAGGGCATCGGGTGGTCCTTGTGCACACGATCGATGGCGCGCAGCACCTCGTCCGACAAGGTAACCTCGGCACTGCCCAGGGCCAGCTCCAGTTGCGCAGGCGTCGTGGCCCCGAAAATCGGTATGCAGACAAACGGCCGCTGCACGCACCAGGCCAGTGCCATCTGCGTCGGGTCCAGCCCGTGATCGCGCGCGATCTGCAGATAGGCCTCGACCGCGGCAAAGGCGCGGTCGGTCTTGCGCCCGCCCAGGTTGGCATTCAGCGTCATGCGCGACCCATCGGGCATGGCGCCGTTCTGGTATTTGCCCGTCAAGAGCCCCGCCGCCAGCGGGGTAAAGGCCAGAAGGCCCACATCCTCGTTCCAGCTGAGCTCGGCAAGATCGGTATCGTATAGCCTGCACATCATCGAATATTCGTTCTGGATCGACGCCACCCGGGGCCAGCCGCGGTCTTCGGCGATGCGTAACCATTGCGCCGTTCCCCAGGCGCTTTCGTTCGAGAGGCCAAAGGCGCG
>JANSYB010000312.1 GCA_024742655.1 Paracoccaceae bacterium
CTGAATGCCCACACGCAACGGATCTGGCAGCGATTCGTAGGATTGGAACATTTCACGCGGGCGCGCCTCGATCGAAACGCGCTGCTCGTCCAGTTGGGCCAGCCTTGCGAGCGCGTCGCGCTTGATCTCGGCCCCCTGCCCCGTTTCAAGGGCGAAATCGGGCTGAAAGTTCTCAACGGATTTGCGCCCCTGACCGCCCGGCATAAGCAAAAGCTCCGGGGTTTCGCTCAGCACCGGTTCACAACCGGCACGTGCCAGCAATGCCGCGCGAACAGCCTCGTTGTGGCCCGCCACGGGAAAGGGTGCAAAAAACCGAACGCGGCCCTCGGGGCCACGCGGCCGGAAATGCCCCGCCATGCTCAGTGGCAGGATCCGCGTGCCGGGAAACGGGGCAAGCATGTCCCGCAGGATATCGGCCGCCGCCGTGCGTTCCTGTGCCAGGTAGACCGTGACCGGCCCACCCGCGCGCGACCGCGCCGCAACCGCGCCAAGACAGCCATCAGTCACTTGCAGGGCGTCCTCTGCCATGACGGCCAGTTCCTGGGTAATATCGTGGCTTTGGCGGTCGAGGAAGAACGCCATGATGATTTCGGCCATCGCGTTGTAATGGCCGATGTCACGCATGTCGTGGGAAATCTGCCCGATACTGACCTCGTCGACCCGCGCGCCGGACGCATAGATCCGCAGCATGATGTCCAGATCAGCCGCGTAGCTGCCGACGATTTCCTGATGTGCGATCAGGCTGCGGTTGACCACGTATATCCCGGAATTGGGCGCGCTCAGATGGGCCAGCCCGGGAAACATTCGCAAGATCGCCGGCATCACCAGAAGCCGGGTCATCGGCATGTTGTCCGCCGGGTCCTGCCACGCCCCCTTGATCAGGCCGACATCATCCGAGCAGGCCGCGGCCATCAACGCAAAGCGGGACATGTCGAACCGGTCCAGGTCGGCATCGACCTTCATCACCCAGTCGTTTCGCGCCGCGGCAAGACCGGCACGCACGGCATGCCCCATGCCCGGACGCCGTTCCGTGACATTCCGGGCCCCTGCAGCGCGTGCGATACCGGCTGTTTCATCGGCAGACCCGTTGTCGATGACGATCACTTCGTCCACCCATGGCATGCTGCCCAGGCTCTTGACCACGTTGCCAATGGTGTCAGCTTCGTTGCGCGCCGGCACTATGACAGATACCGACTTGGGCATCCTGCGTTCCTTACCCTGTTCCCCTGCGTCCCCGACGAAACGTTAACCTTTCGGCGACACGGTCACAAGATTTTGTGCGTGCAGAGGTTAAGACAATTTCGTGATCGACCGTGCGCTCAGCCCTGCGGGCGCTGCAGACGCAGCGGAATGTCCCGCGCCAGCCGAACCAGGTGAGCCATGAAGGGCTTGTCTGCGTCGTCGGTTCTGATGGCGGCATAGAGCCGCTTGGTCACGCCCGCCTTTCCCAGCCGGCAGGTGACGTAGTCGGTGCTTGTGCGCTGCTCGCGCAAGACCCAGTCCGGCAGGACCGCCACCCCCCGGTTCGACGCCACCAGAAGCAGGATCACCGCCGTCAGTTCGATCTGGCGCACGGCGCGCGGCTCGACCTTGGCGGGCGTCAGCAGTTCCGTGAACACATCCAGCCGAGAGCGATCCACCGGGTAGGTGATCAGTGTCTCATCGCGAAAATCCTCGGCCGTGACAAAATCGCGCCCGGCCAGCCGGTGCTGGCTCGAGGCCACGAAAAGCGGCTCGTAATCAAAGAGCGGCTGAAAGGTGATTCCGTCCAGCGTCTCGGGATCAGAGGACACGACCAGATCGACTTCTTCCTTGGCAAGCGCGGGCAGCGCATCGAAGGCCAGACCGGGCCGGATGTCGATATCCACCTCCGGCCAGCTTTGGCGGAACCGTTCCAGCACCGGGAACAGCCATTCGAAACAGGCGTGGCACTCGATCGCGATATGCAGCCGCCCCGCGCTGCCCTGCCGCAACCCGCTGAACTCGGCCTCCAGCGCCTCGATCTCGGGCAGCACCTTGTCGGCCACGCGCAGCAGGCGCATCCCCGCCGCCGACAGTTTCAACGGCTTGGACCGGCGCACGAAAAGTTCCACACCGGCCTGATCTTCCAACCCCTTGATCTGGTGACTCAACGCCGATTGCGTGATGTGCAGCAGGTCCGCGGCCCGGGCCAGCCCGCCGGCCTGATGAATGGCCCGGATCGTACGCAGGTGGCGAAAGTCGATATGCATTATATGAGCAAGCCTCATTCAGAATGTGAATTATATGAAGTTGTCTCACAATGCTGCACCTGCAACAAGAGGACAACGCCCTTTGATTCAGGATACTCCGATGACCACGCCCGCCGTTTCCTTCGAATTCTTCCCGCCCAAAACACTCGAAGCGTCCTTCCGTCTTTGGGACACCGTGCAGGTCCTCGCCCCGCTCGAGCCGCGTTTCGTTTCGGTCACCTATGGTGCGGGCGGGACCACCCGGGAACTGACCCGCGACGCGGTGGCCACGCTGCACAAGTCCAGCGGCCTGAACGTCGCGGCGCATCTGACCTGTGTCGACGCGTCGCGTTCCGAAACGCTCGCCGTCGCCGACAGTTTCGCCAAGGCCGGCGTGCGTGAAATCGTGGCCCTGCGGGGGGATCCGCCCAAGGGCGCCTCGAATTTCGAACCCCACCCCGAGGGCTTTGCCGACAGTTGTGAGCTGATCTCGGCCCTTGCCGATACCGGCCAGTTCACCATCCGCGTCGGCGCCTATCCCGAGAAACACCCCGAGGCCACCGACCAGACTGCCGATATCGACTGGCTCAAGCGCAAGATCGACGCCGGCGCCGCAGAGGCAATCACGCAGTTCTTTTTCGAGGCCGAGACGTTCTTTCGGTTCCGCGATGCCTGCGCCAGGGCCGGGATCGACGCGCCCATCGTCCCCGGCATACTGCCGATCGAGAACTGGGCCGGCGTGCGGAAATTCGCCCGGAGTTGCGGCACGACCCTGCCCGGCTGGCTGGTCGATGCCTTCGACAAGGCCACCCGTGACGGGCGCGAGGACCTGCTTGCCACCGCCGTTGCGACAGAGCTGTGCAGCGACCTGATCGACGGCGGGGCCGAGCACCTGCATTTCTACACGCTCAACCGCCCTGAACTGACCCGCGATGTCTGCCACGCGCTTGGCGTAACACCAAAGGTATCGCTGCGCGACGTGGCCTGATCCGGACCCCGGCGTCTTGTCAGCCTCCGGTCCCCTGTCTAAGAGGGGTCGCATGACACGCCGCGTCGCCACCACCCTTGATGCCCTGCCCGATGCGCAGGATATCCTGTCCCGCTCCGGGCTGGAATTCATGCGCGACGTGGTCGCCGGGCGCCTCGCCGGTCCCCCGATCGGGGCGACCCTGGGCTTCTGGCCCACGCTGGCCGAGCCGGGCCGCGTGATCTTCGACGGCACCCCCGGCTTTGACGCCACCAACCCGGCGCGCGGCGTGCATGGCGGCTGGTACGGCGCGATCCTCGACAGTTGCATGGCCTGCGCGGTGATGACCATGCTGGACAAGGGGCAAACCTACACGACGCTTGAATACAAGGTGAACATCACCCGTGCCATCCCGCTGGACACGCCGGTCCGCGCCACCGGCACGGTCCAGCACAGCGGTCGCTCCACCGCCGTGGCCCGTGGCGAATTGCGCGGCACGACGGATGACCGGCTTTATGCCACCGGCTCCACCACCTGCCTGATCCTGCAACCCGCCGCCCCGTGCTGACCCACACCCGGGTTTCTTCTGGCCCAAAATATCCCGGGGAGTTTGAGGGGCTGGCCCCTCAATAGAACAAACCTGTGCGGCGCAGCCGCGCCTTTTGACCACGCAACGTTACCGCGGCGACGCCTGCAACATCTCCCAGACCCGCATCGGCGTGAACGGCATGTCGGCCTGCCGCACACCCCGCGACCACAGCGCATCGGCCACCGCGTTGGCCGCCGCCGCCATCGCGCCCACGGTCCCGGCCTCGCCGCACCCCTTCATGCCCATCGGGTTCACGGTCGAGGGCACACATTCCGTGGCGAAGGTGAACATCGGCACATCCTGTGCCCGTGGTATCGCGTAATCCATGAAACTCGCTGTCAGCAACTGACCCGCCTCGTCAAAGACGACATGTTCGCAAATCGCCTGCCCGATGCCCTGCACCACGCCACCATGCACCTGCCCCTCGACCAGCAAGGGGTTGATCAGGTTGCCGAAATCATCGACCACGGTGTAGCGATCCACCACGACATGGCCGGTCTCGGGATCGACCTCCACCTCGCACAGATGCGCGCCATTGGGAAAGGATCGATC
>JANSYB010000268.1 GCA_024742655.1 Paracoccaceae bacterium
AGCTGCACCATCGCGCCCACCGTCGCCACGTCCGCGCCATAGCGGCCGGCCTTTTCCACATCCACATCGATCTGCCAGTCGATGCCGGGCAGGGGCAGCGTGTCCTCGATCAGCTTCAGGCCCTGCGTGGCCTCGAACCGGGCGCGCGCCTCGCGGGTAAAGGCCTGCAGCGCCTCCCAGTCGTCGCCCTTCAGGCGCAGATGCACGGGCTTGGCCGAGGCCGGGCCCTGTTCGAGTGCAAGGATTTCGGTCTCGACGCCGGGCAGGGCGGCCAGGGACCGGGTCAGTTCGTCAATGGTGCGATCGCCATCCACCGCCGGGTCCTGCACCTGCCGGGTCACGTCGAAATCGAGGATCGGGATGGTGAACCAGGTTTCGGTCGTGGTCGGGCGATCCTCCCACTTGACGATCTCGAACTGGATCTGGCCGACGGTGTCGATGGGCGGCTGCGCGCCGCCGGTATTGTTGTCCAGCCCGCTGTCCCCGGCAAAGGAAAAGGCATTGAGAACATTGGGATGGGCCAGAACGATCTGTTCGGCCTCGCGCACCAGATCGTCCTGCTGGTCGATCGACAGGTTGCCGCGGGCGCGGACATAGACGATGGCGTTCTCGGGCTCTGAGTCCACGAAGAACTCGGTGCCGTTGTTGTTGTTCACATAGTAGAACAGGACCGAACCAACGAGCACGAATATCGCGCAGAACGCCAGGATCGGCGCGACCGGATTGCCCGCGATGCTGTTTATGACCCAGCCGAAGGGCGAGCGGCGATAGCCCGAGGTCACACGCTCCTGGCGGCGGGGCAGCACGCGGGTCTTGATCCAGTCCACCAGGTTCCCAAACCGCCGAAAGAGCGCCATCAGGCCAAGCAGGTTGGCCACCGTGCCCGCCACCAGAACCGCACCGCAGAGCACCGCCACGACGCACAGCAAGAAGACCAGCGCGAGCGTCGGTGTGACCGAGCCGAGAATGCGGCTGGTGTCCATCTCGGCGAATTGTGCGCCGACATCGGCCAGAACCAGCGGCAGCAGCATGCCAGCCACCGTCATCGCCGCGCCCGCGCCCGCAAAAAGGGCCAGGTGCCACAGGATCGGCGCGTCGCCGATCTGGCGGATGCGCGTGGTGAACCACCGTTCAAGGCGGCCGGTGACGCCGCCCATGACCGGCAGGTAGACAAGCGCCACCAGAAGCGAGGCCGACAGAACGAAGATCAGCGTGACCGGCAGCATGCGCATGAATTGCCCCGGCACGCCCGGCCAGAACAGCATCGGCAGAAACGCACACAGCGTCGTGGCGGTGGAGCTGACCACCGGCCAGAACATGCGCTTGGCGGCGGCCACATAGGCATGCATCGGACCTTCGCCCTCGGCGATGCGCTTGTCGGCGTATTCGACCACAACGATGGCCCCGTCCACCAGCATCCCCACGGCCAGAATGAGACCGAACATCACGATATTCGAGACCGCCACATCCATCACCGCCAGCAGCGCGAAGCACAGCAGGAACGATGTCGGGATCGCGAACCCCACCAGCAGGGCGGGCCGGATGCCAAGTGCCGCCAGCGTGACGATCATCACCAGTGCGATGGCCGTCAGGACAGAGCCCTCGAGCTGCGCCACCATCGACGCGATGATGCGCGATTGGTCGTTGGAACTGGCCACCTCGATCGCGGTCTGCAATTCCTGCGGCCAGTCGGCGGCGGCCTTGTCCACGGTTTCGCGGACCAGCGCCGCGGTGTCGATGATGTTGAAGCCCTTGCGCTTGACCACCTGCAGGGCGATCGTCGTCTCGCCGTTAAAGCGCGCGGTGCCCATCCGGTCCTCGAAGGTCAGGTTGATCGTGGCCAGATCGCCAAGGGTCACCACCCGGTCGCCATTGGTCTTGACGGGCAGGTCATAGATGTCGCGGGTTTCATCGAAAGAGGACGGGATCTTGACCGAGAACGCGCCCTGATCGCTGTCCACCTCGCCCGCCGCGATCAGCTGGTTGTTGTTCTGCACGACCGAGATCAACTCTCCGGCGGTGACGTTGTAAGCCTCGAGGCGCAGAGGATCGATCAGCACCTCGACCATCTCGTCGCGGTTGCCCGCGACCCCGGCCTCCAGCACCGGCTCCAGCCCTTCCAGCCGGTCCTGCAGATCCTTGGCGATCCGCGCCATGGTGCGTTCGGGCACCGCGCCCGACAGGCTGACGATGATGATCGGGAACTCAGAGAAATTGATCTCGTTGATCTTGTATTTCTCGGCGCCTTCGGGGAATTCGGCCTCCGCCGCGTTCATGGCGTCGCGCACATCGGCCATGATCTTGGTCTTGTCCCAGCCGAATTCGAATTCCAGTGCCACACCGGCATAGTTTTCGGCGGCGGTGCCGGTCATGCTCTTGAGCCCGTCGAGATCGCTGAGCTCGGTCTCCATGACCTTGACCAGCAATTTCTCGCTGTCCTCGGCGGAAATGCCGGGAAACTGGGTCGAGACGAACAGGGCCGGGATCTCGATATCGGGCTCGCCTTCCTTGGGCAGGCCGACATAGGCCATGGACCCGGCCAGCACCGACAGCACGATGAAGGCGATCACCATGCGTGCGCGCGAGGCGGCCCAGTCGACGATGCCCGTCATTGGCCGATCTCCTGGAAGGACGGCTTGACCGGAACGCCGTCCGTGACGAATTCCTGTCCGATGATGATGACGTCGGCCTCGTCCGGCAGCCCGGTCAGCCAGACGCCGTTGGGTGTATCGCGCAGCATCTCGACCGGGGAAAAGGCGGTGCGGCTTTCTTCGGTGACCACCCGCACGCCTAGCGTGCCCTCATCGTTCAGCGTCAGCGCCGATTGCGGCAGCAGATGCGCCTCGACCCCGTCCGATGCGATGATGATCTCGGCGGTTTGGCCGTCGCGCAGACGCAGATCCTCGTTGGCGACCTCGATTTCCACGCGAAAGGTGCGCGTGGTCGGATCGGCCGCGCGCGAAATGAAAACGACCTCGCCCTCGACCCGGTCCGCCGAGGCCAGTTCGGCCTGCGCCCGGGCGCCCATGGCGACGCGTCCGACCTCGGTCTCGGGCACAAAGCCGACCAGCATGATCGGATCGAGCTGGATCACGGTCGCGCATAGTTCACCGGGCTGCAAGAGACTGCCCAGTTCGGCGGTATCGCTTTCCAGCAAACCGGCAAAGGGCGCGGTGATCGTCAGGCGTTCGATGTCCTTGCGGGCGGTCGCCACGGCGGCTTGCGCGCTTTCGACACCGGCGCGGGCGGACTCGATCCCGGCGGCCACGGTTTCGCGCCCTGATTCGGCGGCCTTGAGCGTGGCCTCGGCGCTGACGATGCCGGCGCGCGCGCCCTCGACCTCGGCCTCTGTCTGGGCCACGCGGGTCTGCGAGGCAAAGCCGTCCACGCTCAGGCGGCTGGCGGCATTGGCGTTGATCTCGGCCTCGCGCAGCTTGGCGCGGGCCTCCTGCACCCGGGCGCGCGCCTCCTCGACACGGGCCTCGGCCTCGGGCACGGCGGCGCGGGCCTCGGGCACGCGGGCGCGGGCCTCGGCCAGGCGGGCATTGGCCTCGGCCAGCGTGGATTGGCGCGTGCCCGGATCAAGTTTGCACAGAACCTGACCTTCTTCGACGAATGCGCCCTTGCGCAGGGGGGCTGAATCCACCTTGCCCGATGTTTCGGCCCGCAAATCCACCTGCCTGTCCGCCTCGGTCTGGCCGCGCAGGATCACGGCGCTGTCGATGCGGCGCGCGGTGGAACGGACGGCGATCACCCCGACGGGCGGCTTCTGCGTCTCGCGCTCTTGGTCTGAAGCGCCGGCCTTTGCGGTCTCTTCGGTCTGATCGGGGGAGGAAAACAGCGCCACCAGCGCCTCACGCTCAAACACAAAGGCATAGATGCCAAGGCCCACAACAATGGCCGCGATAATCGGAAACAGGCGCATGACGTGTCTTTCTTCGCAGAAGGCCCGACCGGAGAAGGGCGACGGGTGGGCGATTCACAGGTGTATACTCTGAACCGACCGGTTTAGATTAGTCTTTTCCGCGGGCGGCTTCAAGGTGGGCGGGCGGGTGCGGTTGCCGGGGCACACCGGGGACCCTTGGCAGCGCCAGACCGAACCTGTAAGAGAAGGCGAAATACCAAAAGGGGGCCCCGCGTGAGCGAGACCGACAGTTTTATCGAGGAAGTGACCGAGGAGGTCCGCCGCGATCGCCTGTTCCAGCAGTTCCGCCGCTATGGCTGGATCGCGGTTCTGGCGGTGGTGCTGCTGGTGGCCGGTGCCTCGTGGAACGAGTGGAACAAGGCTCAGCAACGCGCGCAGGCGCAGGCGCTCGGAGATCAGATCCTCGCCGCTCTGGAGGCGCCCGAAAGGGCCACGCGCGCTGAGGCGCTGGCGCAGGTCGAGGCGCCGGGCGGTGGTGTCGAGGCGGTGATCGCCCTTCTGACGGCGGGCGAGGAATCGGGGGTGGACCCGCAAGAGGCGGCAACCCGCCTCATGGCGCTGGCCGATGACCCGGACGTGCCGCAGGTCTATCGCCAGATCGCGGTTCTCAAGGGCGTATCGATCGCCGATAACGGCATGTCCGCCGATGACCGGCGCACGCGCCTTGAGGGCTTGTTGCCGGGCGGGGGGCTTGTGCGCCTTCTGGCCGAAGAGCAGCTGGCGCTGATCGACATGGAAACCGGCGCGACCGGCGCGGCGCTGGACCGTTTGCGCGACATCAGCGAGAATGCCGAGGCA
>JANSYB010000417.1 GCA_024742655.1 Paracoccaceae bacterium
CGACGACCTGCAGGTGATTTCCTCGCTGGTACAGGACGCGGTCTTTCCGATCACCGAGATGACGTGGCGCGCGCGTGATCGGCGCCTGGCCCTTCTGGTCAACCGGTTCCGGTGGGAAGACCAGGGACAGGCCCGTCACGGGGCGGAGCGCGTGCGTTCCCTTCTGGTCATAGACAATGTGCTGGGTGTGGCCAGTCAGGGGCTGGACCTGTCGGACAAGGATACCGTCCTTTCCCTGATGTCGGTTGCCTTCGAGCCCGACAGCGAGGGCGCGGGCCATGTTCTTCTGACGCTGGCCGGGGACGGGGCGATCCGCGCGCAGGTCGAAGCGCTGGAAATCACTTTGAAGGACGTGACGCGCCCGTATCGCGCCCCTTCCGGCAGAGTGCCCGATCACGGGCCTTGATGCGGGCCCGGCAAGAACAGGACGTGGTAAATGGAACGTATGGTAATCATTATCGGCCTTATACTCGCCGGCATCATATCAGCCAATTTCGTCATGCAGGTGCTGGTCGATGACAGTGCCGGCTGGCGTCGCCAGATGAGCGAAGAGAACATCGAAGCGCAGTTGATGAAACACCAGGACGCGGCGATCTATGAAACCGTCGCGGCGGGCTTTCCTCAGGATTACGCACAGCACCTGGGGGATCTGAACAAGATCGTGGCGGACCGATCCGTGCCGATGGAACTCATGGGCCAGAAGATCGCAGAGGAAGGCCAGAGGTTTTTCGATGACCTGCAGGAGACCAAGACCTTCTATACCGCCCAGGCGCAGGCAGAGGCCTTGCGCGCGGTACAGTCAAAGATGGTCGCGGTCCTGAACGCGGCGCGCGAGGATGCGGCGCTGTGCGGCAGCCTTGCAGCGCATGGGGTCGAGAACCTGACGCAGGCCCAACGGTCGAAACTGCCGATCACGCTATTGACGGACCTGCGTCGGGCGCGTCTCGAGGCGATCGTATCCGGACGGGACAGGCCCATGCCGCATGGCGCACCGGACAGTGACGACTGGGCCGCCTTTCTGAACGGTTTTCCCGACGATGCGGCCACGCGCTCCGTCGTGCGGCAGTTTCTGGATGGTGACCTGTCTGATCCGCGCGCGTTTTGCGACGGCGCGATCGCCTTCAACCAGCAGCTGTTGGCGGATGAAAGCGCGGGCACGCTGCGCATTCTGGCCGAAATCGGGGCCCGCGTCGGCACGCCCTGAGGCACCGCGCGGACCGCACCGTCGTCAAGACATGGCGTGTCTCTATTCCTGAATGGACTCCAGGAAATAGGCGATCGACAGGATCCGACCGCGCACGATCGCCTCTGATCCGTAAGGCCCTGTTCCCGAGGTGTGCGCGGTGAAACGATCGCCCCACACGGGCATCGGATAACCGTGACCCCGCGTGCCCTGACGCCCATCGATTGCCTGGATCACATCCAGCATCGGAAACTTGCCGTCATTGTTCGCCGCGAGCGTTGTCAGGGATGGTACGTCGACTGTCATCAATTCCGCCAGCGGTCCCTGTCCCATACCGGACTCTCCGTGACAGCTTGCACAGTTGTTCATGTATTCCTGCTTGCCCAGATCATCGGCGGATGCCGCCGTGCCAAGACACACGACCATTGCCGCAACAGCCACTTTGTTCAAACACATTTCAGTGCCTCCCTTACGAATTCAAACGCGCGCTATCGGGGTGTCCGATGCCCTATCCTTGGATGCGAACGCGGTTTGCACATTAACCTTGGTCAAGCCGGGTGCGATTATCCGTCCTGCACGGCGAAGCCCGCGCCGCCTTGAGGCCGGGCGCAGGACGCCGTATTGGAGGGGCAGACCTTGGGAGATCGCCGCCATGCCCGTACATCTGAACATCGCCGATCCAGATTTCGAATTCCGCTTTGCCGCGCTGCTGGGCGCCAAACGCGAGGAGGCCCCGGATGTGGACGAGGCCGTGGCCGGCATCATCGCCGATGTCCGCGCACGGGGTGATGCCGCCCTGGTCGAGTTGACGGCGAAGTTCGACCGGCTGCAGGTGACGCCTGAAACCTTGCGGTTTTCCGAGGCCGAGATCGACGCGCTGATTGCGCAGGTGCCGGGGCACGAACGCGACGCCCTGGAACTGGCGGCCGAGCGCATCCGCGCCTACCACGTCCGGCAAATGCCCGAGGATGCCAGCTGGACCGATCCCGAAGGGGCAACGCTGGGCTGGCGCTGGTCGGCGGTGTCTGCCGCGGGGCTTTACGTGCCGGGTGGGCTGGCCTCCTACCCCTCGTCTGTCCTGATGAACGCAATCCCTGCCAAGGTGGCGGGGGTTGGGCGGCTGGCCATCACCGTGCCGACGCCCGACGGGGCGGCAAACCCGCTTGTCCTGCTGGCGGCGCGGCTGTCGGGCGTGGACGAGGTTTACCGTGTGGGCGGGGCGCAGGCGATTGCCGCGCTGGCCTATGGCACCGAAAGTATCGCAGCCGTCGACAAGATCACCGGGCCGGGCAACGCCTATGTCGCGGCGGCCAAGCGGCGGGTGTTCGGACGGGTGGGCATCGACATGATCGCGGGGCCGTCCGAGATCCTGGTGATCGCCGACCGCGACAACGACCCCGAATGGCTGGCCCTGGATATGCTGAGCCAGGCCGAGCATGACGAAAGCGCGCAGGCCATTCTGATCACCGACGACCCGGCCATGGCCAGGGCGGTGGAAGTGGCGATTGAGCGCAACCTCACGACGCTGGAGCGCCGCGAGATCGCGGCGGCCAGCTGGCGCGACTACGGCGCGGTGATCCTGGTGCAGGATATGGAGCAGGCGGCGGCGCTGGCCGACCGCATCGCGTCCGAGCATCTGGAGCTGTGCGTGGCCGACGCGGAGGCGCTGGCCGACAAGATCACCCATGCCGGCGCGATGTTTCTTGGTGCCTGGACGCCCGAGGCCATCGGGGATTACGTGGGCGGGCCCAACCACGTGCTGCCCACCGCACGCTCGGCGCGGTTTTCGTCGGGCCTCAACGTGCTGGACTTCCTCAAGAAGACCACCATGGCCCGGATGACGCCCGAGGCGCTCAAGGCGATCGGCCCGGCAGCCGAGACGCTGGCGATTTCCGAGAGTTTGGAGGCACATGGCCTGAGCGTGCGGGCACGGCTGAACCGGCTCAACGAGGGGTAGGCGCGCAGATCACGCAAAAACCCCGCCCCCCGACGCTGCACCGCATTGCCCAAATCGCTGCCCTGCGCTAGGACGACTGCACGCCACTGACGAGAAGACCCATGTCCCGTATCTGCCATATTGAGTTGGATGACGCCAACCTGCCGCCGCCCACGCCCGAGATCGAGCAGGAGCGCAAGGTCGCCATGTTCGACCTGATCGAGGAAAACTCCTTTACGCTGCCCAA
>JANSYB010000381.1 GCA_024742655.1 Paracoccaceae bacterium
CGCTGTCAGTCGACCCGCGCCTTTGCCCGCAATCTGGCGGGGCTGACCGACCTGCCGATCACCTTCTGGGATGAACGCCTGTCCACCGTTGCGGCAGAAAGAGCACTGATCGAGGCCGATTTGACCCGAAAACGTCGTTCCGAGGTTATCGATGCCGTCGCAGCCGCGTATATCCTTCAGGGAGCATTGGACCGGCTAAGGCATTTGAGGGCAGCGACGTGAACGACAACACCCCCGTCTGGACACGCGACGAAATCGAAAGCCCCTGCGTGCGCATCTGCGTCGTGCATCCCGAGGCGCGCATCTGCACCGGCTGTTTGCGCACCATCGAGGAAATCGGCCGCTGGTCGAAAATGACCCCCGAGGAACGCCGCGAGATCATGGCCGCCCTGCCCGGCCGAACGGGTCTTTTGCGCAAGCGCCGCGGCGGACGCGCGGCGCGGCTGTCGCGCGACGGCTGAGACGGACAGCGCGTCTTAGCCCGATCTTAAACCCTCCAAGGACAGACTGCCCGCATAGCCAACCAGCGGAGCCGTCCTTTCATGCCGATGCACGCCCACGCGCGATCCGCGCCGCCCCGGACAGACCCCTACGCGGCCCTGCGCGCCCCGATCCGGGCGCTGATCGATCAGGGACATTTCACCGATGCGCTCAGGGCGCTGCTTGAGGTTTACAGCGCCTTCCCGTCCAATCCCGGCCTGCTGGACGACATGGCCAGCTGTTACTGGAACCTCGGCGATCACGACACCGCGCTGAAACTGCTGCACCTGATCGTGCAGGACGCCCCCGGCAATACCGCCGCCTGGGGCAAGATCGGCGCGCTGCTGATCTCGGCGGGGGACAATGACGGGGCCGCCAAGGCGTTCGAGCGGGTCCTGAAAGGCAATCCGAAATCGGTGGGTGCGCTGGCCGCGTTGAACCGGATCGAGGTCTTCGCCCGCGACAGCCACCGCGCGCGCCTGCTGCGCAAGCTGTCGCAGAAACCCGGCCTGCCCGCCACAGACCGGGCCACGGCCCTGAACGCGCTCGGCCGGATCGAGGACAAGGCGGGCAATACCACGCGCGCCTTTGGGTTCTTTCGCAAAAGCAAGGCGTTGACCCCGGGCAGCTATGATGCCGACGCGATGGAGCGGCACGTCGCCACCCAACTGCGCAGCCCGGTCTCTCCCGCGTCCGGCCCGGGCGGGGGGCCGCGTGTCGTGTTCGTCACCGGCCTGCCACGCTCCGGCACGACGCTGGTCGAGCGCATCCTGACCCGCCACCCCGAGATCGGCACCATCGGCGAAAGCCCGGCCCTGCAACAGGTGCTGCAAGATATCCGCCGGCGCACCGGCGACACCACCGGCTGGGACTGGGCCGAACGCGTCACCCCCGAACAGCTGGAGGCGGCGCGCACGCATTACCTGGCGCTTGCGCGACAGCGGATCGGCACACCCCTGCCCGGGTTTGTCATCGACAAGCTGCCGCTGAACTGCCTTGAGATGGCATTCGCGCAGCGCCTGCTGCCCGGCGCGCGCCTCGTCTTCGTGTCACGGCACCCGCTGGATGTGGGGCTGTCACTTCTGTCCACGCATTTCGACGCGGCACACGCCTACTCGAAAACGCCTGAAACGATCGCGCATATGACCCGGGCGGTCTATACCTCGCTGGCCGATTACGAAAGTCGTCTGGGTGCGGCCATCGTACGCCGCCAATCCTATCGCGCGCTTGTCGAAACGCCCGAGGCGCAAATCCGGGCCCTGCTGGGTCATGTCGGCGCCTCTTGGAGCCCGGCCTGCCTGGCGCCCGAGGCGGGCCCGGACATGGTGCGCACCGCCTCGCTCACGCAGGTCCGGGCGGGCATCAACACCGGCGCGCTGAACAGAAGGCGTCGCTATGAGCAGGAGCTTGCCCCGCTGCGCGCGGCCCTTGGCGGGCAACACTGGATCGACGACTGGCAAAGGGCGGATGATGGCTGCGCCAAGGCTCAGGGCGCGGTCAACCACTGATCGCCGGCGTCGGGCCATTCGGGCCGGAAATAGACGATCATGCGGCCGTCATCCGGGGCGCTGGCCCCATCGGACCAGGGCGCCACACCATGCAGCAGATGCCGGTGCAGCACGTAGGCCTGTCCCGGCTGCGCCGGCACCTCGACCCGCTCGCAGGTGTCAAAGACGGTGCGGCGGGCCTGCTTGTAGATCTCGGTCACGTCAACGCTGTCCCAGTCCTCATGTGGCACATCGCCGAACGCCTCCTCGAACACCGCCCGCATGATCCGATGACTGCCCGGCCAGACCGTCAGCGGGCTGGCCCCTGCCCCACAGGCCGTCAACGGCAGGCCCAGAATATAGGCGTGCCGCTCCATCAGGTGTCGCTGTCGCTCCGGCCCTGTCGGCAAAAGCCCGTCCACATGCGCCGCATCGCGTTTAAGCCGGAACCGGAACGCCGCCTCGCTTTCGCTGTCATCGGCCCGCGGATAGCCGGGATAGGTCACCGACACCTGCCCCGGATGCAGCGGCAGATCCCCGTAAAGGGCACAGGCCAGATCGAACGCCGCTCCGCGTAGCGGGCCGGTGTCGCCAACCGCGCCGCGCGCGTCATTGGGCAAGGCATCCACCCCCACGAACCACGTCCCGCCATGGCGCAGCCAGTGCTGCATGTCCGGATCGGCCACCCGCGCGCGCGCCACTGGCAGGGCCGCCCGGACCCAATCCAGCACATCGTCCTCGGCCGGGACTGTCAACCAGCCCTGTTCGAAAAAGTCTTCTTTCACACCGCTTCCCCACAGACCTGCGCCAACGCCGCCTCGACCAGTTCCGGGCCCGCCCCGGGCCGCGTCGCCCCCTCGGACAAAACACGCCGCCACGCCCGCGCGCCCGGCTGCCCGGTGAACAGGCCCAGCATATGGCGCGTCACCTGGTGCAGACGTCCGCCCCCGGCCAGATGATCCTCGATATAGGGCAACATCGCCTGCACGGCATCCCGCGCGGTGCGATCCGGGCCCGGCCGGCCGAAAATCACCCGATCGGCAGACCCAAGGATATCCACCGGCGTATGATAGGCCGCGCGACCGAACATCACGCCGTCCAGCCCGCCCTCCAGAAAGGCGCGCGCCGCGTCCAGCGACGTGATCCCGCCATTGATCGAGATGTGCAGATTGGGAAACAGCCCCTTCATCCGGTGCACAAGGTCGTAATCCAGCGGCGGAATGTCCCGGTTTTCCTTGGGACTGAGGCCCTGCAGCCACGCCTTGCGGGCATGGATCGTCACCCGCTCCACCCCGGCGGCCACGATCCGGGCCAGGAATTCCGGCAGCACCTCCTCGGGGTCCTGATCGTCGACGCCGATCCGGCACTTGACGGTCACGTCCACCTCCACCGCCTCGCGCATCGCTGCGCAACACTCGGCCACGAGGCCCGGATCCTTCATCAGGACCGCGCCGAACGTGCCCGATTGCACCCGGTCGCTGGGACAGCCCACGTTGAGGTTGATCTCGTCATAACCGGCCTGCGCCCCCAGCCGCGCCGCCTGCGCCAGTTCCTCGGGGTCCGATCCCCCAAGCTGAAGCGCGACGGGATGTTCGGCCGGGCTGTGATCCAGCAAATGCAACGCCCCACCCCGCACCAACGCGGGCGCCGTGACCATCTCGGTGTATAGCAAGGTGCAGGACGACAACTGCCG
>JANSYB010000617.1 GCA_024742655.1 Paracoccaceae bacterium
AGGCGTCGTGGACGTAGTATTTGCCCTGCGTGCCCGCGGCCTCTTCCAGCTTGGCGAAATTGTCCATGGAGCCGGCAAGCTCGGTCTTGAACGTGTCCCATTCGGACCGCTGGTAACCGCCCGCCTCTTTCCACTCGCCCAACTGATCGTCGCTCAGCGAATGGAACTGCACGCCGGCCTTGGCCAGCTCGGCCATGGCGTAGGAGCGTGCCGACGGCACCTTGGACAGGTTCTGGTGCGCGGTCATTTCCGAGCCCCACATCACGCCTTCCTGCACATCGCCGGGCAGGCCGTTGAACCACTCAAGGTTACACGAATAAACCTGACTGTCGGGCACGGCCTGCGTGAAGGTCACATGGCTCAGAATGTCCTTGAAACCGAACACGTACAGCGCACCCACCGACGGGTCGAGCGCATCGGCCACGCCCTGCTTGATGGCCGAGGGGGTTTCGCCCCAGGCCACCGGGGTCGGGTTGGCGCCGACCAGGCGGTAATATTGCTGCAGCATCTTGGAGCCCGGCACACGGAACTTGACGCCGGACATGTCCGACGGCGACATCACCATGTTGCCACCCTTGCGCACGGCCACGACCCGGGGGTCGATATTGACGTAGAACAGCGCCTTGAACCCGGCCGCCTCGACCTTGGGGTGCACTTCGGCATTCCAGAAATCGGAATGCACCAGGTTGGTGAACCGCTGGTTGGAGCCGCACAGGTAGGGCATGTTGATCAGGTCGACGACCGAGGCGAAGGGCGCGAAGTTCGACAGCGAATGCTGCGCGGCCTGGATCGTGCCGCCCTGCACCTTTTGCACCAGCGCACCGCCGGCGCCCAGCTGCCCGCCCGGGGCCAGCTTGACATAGACCTTGCCGTTGGTGGCGTTCTGGATGTTTTCCTTCAGGTCCAGCTGCATGATCGGATAGCTGCGCGAGGCGCCCAGCACATAGGCCGTGGCGATCGTCATGATGTGCGCGGCGGCCTTTTCACGCTCGCCTTCCTCCTTGGCGGTCTGCGCGGCGGCCTCGGTCGACCAAAGCGTGCCGGCCGCACCGGCCACGAGGGCCGCCGTAAAGCCGCCAGTGGTCGCGAGCTTCAGGAAATTACGGCGCTCAGCCGATTTCAGTTCCTTGCGTTCGTTGTCCAAAATTCATCCTCCCTTGGATCATTTGCCGCCCTCTCCATTCTCCCGGTCGGCTTCTTTTTTTAAAATGGCCACGACAAACGCCGCCGCGGCCGCAAACAGAACCAGCATTTCGCCCACGTCTCCAAGCACAGGCGCACCGGTGGCCGCGCCGTAGGCGACATTCACCGTGAAGATGATGAAAAGGATGAGTGACAGACCCAGGGCCATGGTGCGCGCTTTCCAAGTTGGAATCGGTTCCAAAGACAATGTAAGCGCTTACATGGCGATGATGCAAGCGTTTACATGCCTGCCGTCTTTGGGCATGATGGCGCCCCAACAGATCGCGCCGTCGTCGAAAAGGAGTCACCACCCTTGCACCGCCCTGCGCCCACTTTGATGGATGTCGCACGTCGCGCCGGTGTCTCGACGGCGACGGTGTCGCGCTGCCTCAACAGCCCCGACCGGGTCATCGAGGCCACGCGCAGCAAGGTGTTGGAGGCGGTGCGCGACCTGGGATATTCACCCAATTTCGGCGCGCGCGTGATGGTGGCCCGGCGCACCCACACCATCGGTGCCATCATCCCGACAATGGAAAACGCTATTTTCGCTCGCGGCCTTCAGGCCTTTCAGGAGGAGTTGCGCGAAAGCGGTTACACCCTGCTGGTGGCCAGTTCATCCTACCGCGCCGAGGTCGAGGAAGAACAGATCCGGTCGCTTGTTGCGCGCGGCGCGGACGGTCTGCTGCTGATCGGGCATGACCGCGATCCGGCGATCTATCGCTTTCTGGAAACGCAGGGCATCCCGGTGCTTGTTGCTTGGGCTTTCGACAGGGCGGCGCCGCTTGTCTCGGTCGGCTTCGACAACCGCAAGGCCATGCAGGCCCTGGCCGAGAACGTGATCGGGCTGGGCCATCGCGAGATCGGTCTCATCTCGGCGCCCGTCAAGAGCAATGACCGCGCCCGCGAACGGGTCGAGGGGATCCG
>JANSYB010000024.1 GCA_024742655.1 Paracoccaceae bacterium
CCGGCCTTCTCGCAAACCACCTCGTGGTCGATCTGGCCGAAGGGATCGGACACCGCGCCCAGAACAGTGCCGGGCGTGACCGCCTCGCCGATCGTGACAAAGCTGCGTGCAAGCCCCCCGGCCGGGGCCCGGTACCAGCGCGACTCGCTGGTCTGAACCGGGGCGTGACGCGCACGCGGGACGCCCTTGCGGGCGATCATGCCCAGATGGTGCATGACCCTCAGGATCCCGCTGACACCGGCGCGCGCGGCCAACTCGTCAAAGCGCAGACCCTCACCGCCCTCATACAACAGCACATCAACCCCTGCGTCCTCGGCGGCCATGCGCAAAGACCCCTCACGCAGTTTCGAGGTCATCATCACCGGTGCGCCGAACACGCGGCCCAACTCGGCAAGGTGCGTATTGCTGGGGCTGAGCCGGATCTGCGGCAGGTTCGTCCGATGAATGGCCGCGGAATGCAGATCGATACCGACATCGGCGCGCCTCACCACCTCGGACATGAAGATATGGGCCAGGCGCGAGGCCATCGATCCCTCGCTCAGCCCCGGGAAACAGCGATTGAGATCGCGACGGTCCGGCAGATAACGCGAATGGTTCAGAAAACCGAACGTGTTCACGATCGGGACAGCCAGAAGCGTTCCCGCCATTGAGTCGAGCGGTTTGGCACGCAGCAGACGCCGCATGATTTCCACCCCGATCACCTCGTCGCCGTGAATGGCCGCCGATACGAACAGGACAGGGCCCGGGCGCCGGCCGTGAATCACATGGACCGAGAGATGCACCGGCGTATCGTCGGTCAGCGTACTGACGGGGATCTCGACCGTCCGCCGGGACCCGGGAGCGATCTGTTCACCGTTGATCTCGAAACCCTGCTGTTTTGCCATGCCACTCCTACCCTGCTGCGAATGGCAACCGATAGGCAAATTTCGGGTCGCTGTCCACAAATGCGGCGGCAGCATCTTCGCATCCTCGCACAACCAGCCGGATGTGGATGGCGGACAGACCCCCCGACTTCATCTGGCTCGAAATACCTCGGGGGTTTGGCGGCTGGCCCCCAATCCACTCAACCGGCGTGGCGACGCCACTCATTCAGGTCACCCGCGGATCGCCACTTGCAGCCGGATGCCGTGGGTGACAAGGTGCCGCAAATCGCCGGAATCCCCCCGGCCAGCCTTGTTTTTTATGCGCTCAAGGGAGCCCTCCAATGATCGATAAACGCCAATTCTATATCAACGGTGCATGGGTGAATTCCGTGGACGGAAAAGACCACCACGTCATCGATCCCTCGACCGAAGAGCCCTGTGCGACAATCGCCATGGCCGGGGCCGCGGATGTGGATGCCGCCGTCGCCGCCGCCAAGGCGGCCTTCCCTGTCTGGATGGCCACGCCGGTCGAGGACCGGATCGCCCTGATCGAGAAACTGCAGGAAATCTACACTACCCGCGCCGAGGAAATGGCCCGGGCGATCAGCCTCGAGATGGGCGCGCCCATCGACATGTCCCGCACCCAGCAGGTCGGCGCCGGGACGTGGCACATGGAGGCCCTGCTCAAGGCCGCTCGCGAGTTTCACTGGATCGCGCCACTGGGTGATCACGCCCCCAATGACCGGATCATCCATGAACCGATCGGCGTCGTGGCCATGATCACGCCGTGGAACTGGCCGATGAACCAGATCTCGCTCAAGGTGATTGCCGGTCTCCTGGCGGGCTGCACGATGATCCTGAAACCGTCCGAGGAATCGCCGCTCAACGCGCTGCTTTTTGCCGAGATGCTGGACGAGGCGGGTGTGCCCGCCGGTGTCTTCAACCTCGTCAACGGCGACGGCGCGGGCGCGGGCAGCGCGCTGACCGGTCACAAGGATGTGGACATGGTGTCCTTCACCGGTTCCTCGCGCGCGGGCAAGCTCATCTCCAAGAACGCTGCTGACACGCTCAAGCGCGTCAGCCTTGAATTGGGCGGCAAGGGCGCCAACCTGGTCTTTGCCGATGCCGACGAAAAGGCAGTCAAGCGCGGCGTCCTCCATTGCATGAACAACTCGGGGCAGTCCTGCAACGCGCCCACCCGGATGCTGGTGCAGCGCGAGGTCTATGACCAGGCCGTGGAAACCGCCGCCGAGGTCGCCGCGAAAGTCACCGTTGGACCGGCCGATCAGGAAGGGCGCCATATCGGCCCGGTGGTGAACGAGGTTCAGTTCAACAAGATCCAGGACCTGATCCAGAAAGGCATCGACGAAGGCGCACGGCTGGTCGCGGGCGGCACGGGGCGTCCCGACGGCCTTAATCGCGGGTTCTACGTGAAACCCACGGTTTTCGCCGACGTCACCAACGAGATGACCATCGCGCAAGAAGAAATCTTTGGCCCGGTTCTGTCGATCATCCCGTTCGACACCGAGGAAGAGGGTCTCGCCATCGCCAACGACACGCCCTATGGCCTGACCAACTATGTCCAGACGCAGGATGCCGAGCGGCTGAAACGCTGCGCCATGGCGCTGCGGTCGGGCATGGTCGAAATGAACGGTCAGGGCCGCGGGCTGGGTGCGCCCTTCGGTGGCATGAAGCAATCCGGCAACGGGCGCGAAGGCGGTAAATGGGGGCTGGAGGATTTCCTCGAGGTCAAGGCCGTGTCCGGCTGGCCCGAGGGCGCCTGACCACATGCAGGTGCATGCCTTTGTTCTGCACCTGACCCGGGCCGAGGCGCGCCGGGACAACGCGCTGACCTTGCTGGACGAGTGCGGGCTGGATGCCGAGATCTGGCCCGCCGTCGATGGCGGGGCGATGTCGTCCAAAGATCTGACCGCGACCGTCGGGGCCGATCTGTTCGAACCACCCTACCCCTTTGCCCTGAAGACGGGTGAAATCGGGTGTTTCCTGTCTCACCGGCAGATCTGGGCCGAGTTGCAGATGCGCGAGGCCGATGCCGCCCTGATCATCGAGGATGACGCCGCCATCGACCCTGATCACTTCGACGATGCGGTTGATCTGGCGACGGCCAATATCGGGGCGCTTGGTTATATCCAGTTCCAGACGCAGCCTGCCAAGGGGCCTCAGCACCTGATCGACAGTTCCGGGGCGTGCCGCCTCGTGGTGCCGGAATTGGGCGGGCTGCGCACCACCGCACAGATGGTCAGCAAATGGGCTGCGGCGCATCTGCTGAGCCTGTCCGAACCGTTCGACCGTCCCGTCGACACCTTTGTCCAAAGTCATTGGCATACCGGCCTGCGTCCGGCCGCGATCTATCCGTCGGGGATCAGCGACGTCGCGGACAGTCTGGACGGCTCCACCATTCAGTCCGGCGACAAGCCGGTTCTGGAAAAGCTGACACGCGAACTGCTCCAGCGTCCGCGCTACCGCTCGGGGGTCAACCGTCTGTCGCGCGCCAGTGCGGCCCCGGCACAGGGCGGGCTGGCCGATGTCTGATGCGCCGGTCATCGCGCGGCTGTTCGGCGGCGCGGGCAACCAGCTGTTTCAGTACGCGGCCGGCCGGGCGCTGGCCGATCATCTGGGCACGGATCTGGTTCTCGATGACCGCTACATCGCCGGGTCGCGGGACCGGGGCGATTGCTTCGGGCATTTCGGCAAGGCGCGGTTTGCGCGTTCGGATGCCCTGCCGCCCGCGAAATCCGATGGCTGGCTCCGGTACGGCTTGTGGCGCGCATTCGGCCGAACCCCGCGGTTTCACCGCGAACGCGATCTCGGGTTCGATCCGGGGTTTTTCGATCTGCCCGGTGGCACCTACCTGCATGGCTATTGGCAATCCGAACGCTACTTTGCGCCGGTCGCCGCGCAAATCCGCCGCGACCTGACGTTTACGACAAAGCTGAACCGACCGAATGCCGAGATGGCCGACCGCATCGCGCAGGCCGACATCCCGGTCTCGTTCCACGTGCGGCGCGGGGATTACACCGCGTCCGGCACCTATGCCGCCTGCCAGCCCGACTATTACCGGCAGGCCGCCGCAACCCTGCATCAGCGCCTCGGCGCGGCGCTGACCTGTTTCGTTTTTTCCAACGATCCGGGTTGGGCACGAGAGCATCTCGAGCTTGGGCATGACACGGTGATCGTGGATATCAACGACGAGACGACGGGCCATTTCGACATGCACCTGCAATCGCTTTGCGCCCATAATGTCATCGCAAATTCAACCTTTTCGTGGTGGGCCGCATGGCTCAATGCCAATCCGGACAAGATCGTGATCGCGCCCGCAAACTGGTTCGCCGATCCCAAGCTGGACAATCCCGATCTGTGTCCCGCGGCCTGGATCAGGCTTTAGACGTCTGACGCTTCCCCCGGACGCGCAAAGCCATTACATAGCGCCCATGAAGGTCACCCCCGATATCGCCGCCGCCGCCTTTGCGGGCGAAACCGTGCACAAGCGCGATATCTTTTCCGAGACCATTTCCGGCCATCTCGATGGCGTGCCCGATTTCCCCGTTGTGCTGCGCAAGCTGGATGGCGTGCCGGCCTATGCGCGACCGATCGCGTGGTTCCTCGCCCGCCGGGAAATCCGCGCGCTGCGCGCCGTGAAGGGCATCGACGGCTGCCCGATCCTTGTGCGCGCGGACCGCACCGGGCTGCTGCGCAGCTGGACACAAGGCACGCCGCTGCAACTGGCCAAACCCACTGAGGCTGCATGGTACCGCGACGCCAAGCGCCTGTTGCGCGAAATACGCCGCGCGGGCGTGACCCATAACGACATCGCCAAGCCCCAGAACTGGCTGATGACACCCGAGGGCCGCGCCGCGGTGATCGACTTTCAACTGGCCAGCGTCCACCGGCGGCGCGGGCCGCTGTTCCGCCTCATGGCACGTGAGGACCTGCGCCACCTGCTGAAACAGAAACGCGCCTATGCGCCCGACCTTCTGACCCCGGCCGAGCAAAAGATGCTTGCGCACAAGGCCCTGCCGGCCCGTCTGTGGATGGCCACGGCCAAACCGTTTTACAATTTCGTGACGCGGCGGCTGATGAACTGGTCGGATGGCGAGGGCACCGAAGACCGGATCGAGCGCGACGGCCCAGCCCTGCGCAAGGCCCTGCTGGACCATCCGCAGATCACCGATGTGGCGCTCTGCACCTATGCGCTGCCGGCCAAGGGGGTTGGGCTTTACGCCTTCGTGGAATCCAGCCTGCCGCTGTCCGGGGTCGAGCGGCTGGCCAAACCCGCGCCGGACCTGATCCAAACGGTGGCCCGCCTGCCTCGCCATGCCGACGGCAACCCGAGGATGGATGCGCTGCAACTGGTGGCCACCAACCGTCTGGACGAATTGCAGGCACTTCTGTCCAGGGAAGCTGACCTTGGCGCAACACTGACCCCGATCATCGCGGAACGCCTGAACCTGACCGACCGTGTGCTGCGCTGATCACGGGGGTGAGCCTCAGAACGGCGCCTTCGCCCGGAACGACATGCCTGCCCCGCCGTCGGGATGCCGCAGGCGCAGTTCCTCGGAATGCAGCATCAGGCGCGGATAATCCCGCGCGCGCCCTTCGGCATATAGCGGATCGCCAAGGATCGGGTGCCCAAGCGCCAGCATATGCACACGCAACTGATGGCTCCGTCCCGTCTTCGGCATCAAACGCACACGCGTCTCGTCATCGCCATAGCGCTGGACCCGCCAATCCGTGACGGCCGCCTTGCCGGTCTCGTGGCACACTTTCTGCCGCGGCCGGTTGGGCCAGTCCACGATCAGCGGAAGGTCGACCGTGCCCGTCTTCGGCTCAAGTCGTCCCCGGACACGCGCGACATAGGTTTTCTTGACCTGCCGCTTTTCGAATTGCAGGCCAAGGTGCCGCTGCGCGTGCGGCGTCAGGCCGAACACCATCACCCCCGATGTGTCCCGGTCCAGCCGATGCACCAGAAGGGCCGTGGGAAACACCTCCTGCACCCGCGTGAGCAGGCAGTCGGCCAGGTGTGCGGCCTTGCCCGGTACGCTCAACAGACCAGCGGGTTTGTTCAGCACCACGATCTCGTGATCCTCGTGCAGGACGTCAAGCGGGTCATTGGGCGGGGCATAGTCACTCATGCGGCCCGCATACACCAGCGCGGCAGGCGGGGCCACACCCCGGCTTGCGCCCGGCCGGTTTCCCGCTACGCTGCCTGCATGACGAACAGGGACGTGATCGTGATTGGCGCAGGGGCGGCCGGGCTGGCCGCTACGGCCCGGCTTCTGGCCGACGGTTTCGACACGATTTGCCTGGAGGCCGCCGACCGTATCGGCGGGCGCGCCCATACCGACGGCACGATCTTCGGCCAGCCCTTCGACATGGGCGCACGATGGCTGCATAACGGGCCGGTCAACCCTTTCATCGGGATCGGCAAATCGCTTGGCCTCGACATGTACCTGATGCCCTATCACGGTCACACCAAGGGCGATGACCCATACGGCACCAAGCTTTGGGCCGAGGCCGACCGCTTCTCGACCCGCCTGCGCAGCGCAGCCGACGCGGGACAGGACATTCCGGCCGCCACTCTTTTCACCGACACCGATCCGTGGTCCAAAACGGCCGCAATGATGACCGCGCTTCTGATGGGGCGCGACCTGCACGAGGTGTCGACGGCGGATTGGGGCGTGGGCACGGTAGAAGAAAACTGGTTCTGCCGCGAGGGTTTCGGCGCAGTTGTGGCGCGCCATGGCGCGGAGGTGCCCGTGTCCCTGAACACTCGCGTTTCGGTGATCTCGTACAAGAACGGCGGCGTGCGCATTGACACCGACAAGGGCAGCCTCAGCGCCCGCGCTGTCATCGTGACGGTGTCACAGGGCGTTCTGGCCGCGGGCAATATCCGCTTCGACCCTGCATTGGACAACGATCGACTACAGGCGCTCGACGGCGTAACGATGGGCCGTTACAACCACGTGGCACTGCAATTTCCTCCGGCAACGATCCCGGTCAAGGACGACGCATGGGTCACCTACCCGGTCAGGGACATGCAGGACGGCTCCTTTCAAGGTGGTGCATTTCACTGCAATATCGGCGGCACGGGGATGTGTTCCTTTGAGCATGCCGGGGCGTTTGCCGACGCGCTTGAAGCCGAGGGAGAGCAGACGGCAATCGGCTTTGCCCTTGATCGACTGGTCGATGTGTTCGGCACCGGCATTCGCAAGACCTTCGTCAATGGACACGCCACGCAATGGGGTCGAAATCCCTTCACATGTGGCGCCTATTCCGGTGCCTTGCCCGGGCAGGCCCACCTGCGAACCTCGCTGCGCCGCCCCCACACCGAACATATCCATTTTGCCGGAGAGGCCATGCATCCCGACGAGCCGGCCACCGTCAGCGGCGCCCACAAGGAAGGCCTGCGCGCCGCGCAAGAGGTATCCCGCCTGCTCTCCTGAAGCTGGGGCGGAACGGAGCAAAGACCTTGCGCTCCATCCCAATCCTCGCGCCTCCGGAATTTGCACAAATTCCGGGCTAGAAAATGCGCATTTTCTAGCCGCCTCAGGCCTTCACGCGCTCGGACTTGGGGTCGTACATCGGGCGCAGGCTGGCCTCGGCTTTCACGCGGGTGCCGGCCACGTCGATCTCATAGGTGGAGGCCAGAACCTGCTCGGCCGTCTCGCCTTCGCAGGGCACGTAGCCCATGCCGATCGCACCGCCCAGATGGTGGCCGTAATTGCCTGAACTGAGGTAGCCCACGATCTCGCCGTCCCGGATCACCGGCTCGTTGTGATAAACCAGCGGCTCTGGATCGGTCAGGCGGAACTGCACCATGCGCGATTTCAACCCCTCGTCCTTTTTGCGCAGCACCGCGTCGCGGCCGATGAAATCGGGCTTCGTGGTCTTGACCGCGAAACCGAGCCCGGCCTCGAGCACGTGATCCTCGCAGGTGATGTCATGGCCGAAATGGCGAAAGCCTTTCTCGATCCGGCAACTGTCCATCATGTGCATGCCACACAGCTTCAGCCCGTGATCCCGCCCGGCCTCCCACAGGGTTTCGAACGCGTGGCCGGCCATATCGGCGCTGATATAGATTTCCCAGCCAAGCTCCCCCACGTAGGACACGCGGTGCACACGTGCGAGGCCCATGCCCAGCTCGATCTCCTGCGCTGTGCCGAAGGGGTTGGCCTCATTCGAGAAATCATTGGGGCTGACCGCCTGCATGAGGTCGCGCGCTTTGGGCCCCATCACGGCCAGAACACCCTCGCCCGCCGTCACGTCGGTGATCACCACGTTGAACGCCCCCTTGTGGCGCTCCATCCAGGTCTGGTCGGCCAGCCGCGTCGCGGCCGGGGTGACAGCCAGGTAGGCGGTTTCGGAAAGGCGCGTGACAGTCACGTCCGCCTCGATCCCGCCGCGGTCATTGAGGAACTGCGTGTAGACGATCTTGCCCGTGGGCACCGAATAATCGCCACCGCCCACATGGTTCAGGAACGCCTCGGCATCCGGGCCCTCGACCCGGATCTTGCCGAAGCTCGACATGTCATACATGCCCAGTCCGGTGCGGATCGCGGCATGTTCTGCCGCGGCGTTGTCGAACCAATTCTGCCGGCCCCAAGTGTAGCGGTATTCCCGTTCCTGTCCGTCACCGGCGAACCAGTTGGCGCGTTCCCAGCCGGCGGTCTCTCCCATGACCGCACCATGCTCCAGCAGGTGGTGATGGAACGGCGTGCGCCGCACGCCGCGCGCGGTGCGTTTCTGCAGGTAGGGGAAGTGATCGGCGTAGAGCAGGCCCAGCGTTTCCCTGGATCGCTCGAAAAGGTAATGCCGATTGCCCTGGAAGGGCTGCATGCGGCTGACATCCACGTCACCCAGATCAAAGGGTTTCTCGCCCGAGTCCATCCATTGCGACAGGGCGTGGCCAGCCCCGCCCGCCGACTGAATGCCAATGGAGTTGAACCCGGCGGCGACCCAGACATTGTCCATCTCGGGGCACAGGCCAAGGTGATAGGCATCGTCGGGCGTAAAGCTTTCGGGCCCGTTGAAGAAGGTGTGAATACCCGCCTCGGCCAGCATCGGCATGCGGTTGCAGGCGTTTTCCAGAATGGGTTCGAAATGGTCGAAATCCTCGGGCAGCTGGTCGAACTCGAAATCGTCGGGGATGCCGTTCATGCCCCAGGGTTTCGAGTGCGGCTCGAACGCGCCCAGCATCATCTTGCCCGCGTCTTCCTTGTAATAGGCGCATTCATCGGGCACCCGCAGCACCGGCATCTGGCCCAGCCCCTCGATGGGTTCGGAGACGATGTAGAAATGCTCGCAGGCATGCAGCGGCACGTTCACGCCGGCCATGCGGCCCACCTCGTGACCCCACATGCCGGCACAGTTCACGATCATCTCGCAGGCGATATGGCCCTGCGCCTGTCCGTTATCGCTGATCCAGTCCACGCCGGTGACGCGGCGGCCCTGTTTCGCGATGCCGGTGACCTTGATGCGTTCGCGAACCAGCGCGCCGTTCTGCCGCGCGCCCTTGGCCAGCGCCAGGGCGATGTTGGCCGGGTCCGCCTGTCCGTCTGTGGGCAGCCAGACACCGCCTGTGACACCGTCGATATTGATATGCTCGTAACGGTCCTTGACCTCCTTCGGGCTGAGTTCCTCGACCGGCACGCCGAAGGCACGGGCCATGGCCGCCTGCCGGAACAGTTCCTCGCGCCGCTCGTTCGTGAGTGCTGCCGAAACCGATCCGCCCTGCCGCAGGCCTGTGGCCACACCGGTTTCGGCCTCGAGCCCGAGATAGAGCTCGGCGGAGTAGCGTGCGAGCTTGGTCATGTTCGCACTTGCGCGCAGCTGGCCGATGAGGCCCGCAGCATGCCATGTCGTGCCGGAGGTCAGTTGCTTGCGTTCAAGCAGCACCACGTCCGTCCAGCCCAGTTTCGCCAGGTGATAGGCCACCGAGCAGCCCACCACGCCACCGCCGATGATGACCACGCGGGCCTGTTGCGGAAGATCAGCCATGTTCAACCTCTTGTGCTTGTGTCAGGGTTTCGGATCGCTGACGCGATCCGACCGGGGCGGGGGGCGCTGCCCCCCACACCCCCCGGGAGTATTTCAGGAACGATGAAACGGGCGGGGTCAGACGATGACATGACCTGCCTCTTTCAACCGACGGGCCAGTTCGGCGATATGATCAGGGCCCACCTCGCAGCAGCCACCGACGATCGTGGCCCCCTGTTCGACCCAGCCCATGGCAAACTCCGCGTAGGCCTCGGGGCCAAGGTCGGTGCGTTGTTCCAGCGCATCCACCGTGGGCGCGTCGCCGAGGAACCCCTCGCTGATGCGCGTGAAGCCATTGGCGTAGGCCCCGAAAGGTTTGCCGAAGGTCTTGATGATCTCCAGTGCGGCCGCCACCGCCTCGGGGCGGGAGCAATTGACCAGAACCGCCTCGGGTTGAAAGCGTTCGATCAGCGGTGCGAGATCCTGCAGGCTCTCTCCCGAGCGCAGAATGGTCCCGTCATCGTCATCGACACTGACCGCCAACCAGACCGGCACACCCTGCCCCGAGGCCGCGCGCAGCGCCCCGTCGGCCTGATCCACCGAGGACATCGTCTCGATCAGGATCAGGTCGACATCGTTCTTCATCAGGGCGACCGGTTCGGCATAGATTTCGGCGGCCTCGGCGGCGGCTGGGCACACCTCCGGCTTGTAGGACTGAACCAGCGGGCCAAGCGAGCCCGCAACCCGACCCGCGCCATGTGCGGCCCGCGCCCGGCGCGCCGCGCGAAGTGCCGTTTGGGTCAACTCGCCGATCTTGTCGTCAAGCCCGACCCGCTTGAGCCGGTCGCGCAGCACTGCATAGGTGTTCGTCGTTGCGACGGTCGCGCCGACGTTGAAGTAGTCGAGATGCACCTCGCCCACGAGCTTTGGGTGGACAAGCATCACCTGCGTCGACCAAAGCGGTGTCGCGCGATCACCCGATCGTTTGACCAGTTCCTGCCCGATCGATCCGTCCAACAACGTGATCTGTGTCATTTCACCTTCCCCTGTTCAGCCACTGTGCCAGGTGGTAGCAGCACCAGCTTGCCCGGGTGACGTTTGGTCATGAAGACCTCCTGCGCAAGCGCAATGTCCCGCATGGGAAATGTTTTTGAGACAAGCGGCAGGACACGCCCGGCATTCACCTTGTCCACCAGTGCGGCAAAGACGCGGGGCGGTTGATAGGTACAGCCGTGGATCGTGATGTCGCGCAGGTAAATGCGGCGCAGATCCGCCTCGACGATCGGCCCGGCTATGGCCCCGGCCACGGCGTAGTGCCCACCGGGACGTAGCGCGTCGATCAGTGCGGGCCAGCCGGCCCCCGCGACAAGGTCGATCACGGCGTGAAACCGGTCGGGGGGCGGGGTGTCGTCACGCGACAGAACCGCGACGGCACCGGCCTCGTGCACGACGCCCGCCTTGGCCGGGGAGGCGACGCCCGTGACCTCAGCCCCCATTTGCGCCGCCAGTTGCACCGCCGCCAGCCCGACGCCGCCCGAGGCACCCGTCACCAGAACCTGTTGCCCGGCCGTCACCCCGGCCCGGTCCAGCAATCCCGCCGCCGTTCCAAAAGCGCAGGGGATGGCGGCCAGTTCGATGTCGCTCAGCGGCGAGACGGTTACGTCATAGAGATCACCCTCGGGCACCACGCAGTATTGCGCGAAAGCCCCGTCATATTCCGAGCCGATGGCGACAAAGCCC
>JANSYB010000674.1 GCA_024742655.1 Paracoccaceae bacterium
AAGGCAGGTTCATACAGGCATCCGCTTTCATCGAACAAAGAGATCCGGCGCGCGGGCGAGCAGACATCCCCCCAGGTGGCGCGCGCAGTCGGACACCCCGCGAGGCGGGACGAGGGCGGCGGATTGGGCAGTGGCAGCAGCTCAATCCGCCGTTTCCTTTCCAAGGGTTCATTTTTGGGGGAGAGAGGCGACCGGGACAGTGGTTCTGAGCTTCAGAGGCGAGTTCAACCAGAAGGTTGACGGCAAGGGTCGGATGTCGATCCCTGCCGATTTTCGCGCTGTGCTCGCCGATGGTGACCCGCGTTGCCCCGAAGATCCGCTTCCGCGCATGGTCGTGCTGCACGGACCGCATCTGAAAAACTGTCTTCACGCCTACACGATCGAGGCCATGGCCGAGATCGAAGAGGGCATCCGCAAGCTTCCCCGTGGCTCGGCCGAGCGCAAGCGCGCCAGCCGCATGATCCTTGGCAAATCTTGGGACACCGAGGTGGACAAGGACGGCCGGATCGTTCTGCCGCAACGCCTGCGCCAGCAAATCGGGCTGGAAGGCGAGGCCGTCATGGTCGCGATGGGCGACTATTTCGAAATCTGGAACGCCGAGACTTACGAGCGGATCGAAGCCGCCGAAACCGAGGCATGGCTTGACGATCTGCCCGAGGATTTCGACCCGCTGAGCCTGATCGATCCACCGGCAGAGGTCTGATCCATGGGACTGGCTGCCACCGAACGTCCTCATGTGCCCGTTCTGATAGAGCCGCTGATCGCGGCGGTCTCGCCGGTTTGCGGTGTCTGGCTGGATGGCACGCTGGGGGCGGGCGGCTATGCCCGCGCGTTGCTGGAGGCCGGAGCCGACAAGGTGATCGGCGTCGATCGGGATCCGCTGGCCCTCGATATGGCGCAAAGCTGGGCGGGTGACTACGGCGACCGGTTGGAGCTGGTGCAGGGCACGTTTTCGCAAATGGACAGCTATGGCCGCGATCTTGATGGCGTGGTCCTGGACCTGGGCGTGTCGTCGATGCAGCTCGATCAGGCGCAGCGCGGGTTTTCATTCCAGAAGGATGGCCCGCTCGACATGCGGATGAGCCAGGACGGCGCCAGTGCCGCCGATCTGGTCAACAGCCTGCCCGAGGCCGAGCTGGCCGATATCCTTTATCTCTATGGTGAGGAACGCGCCAGCCGCCGCATCGCCCGGGCCATCGTGAAAAAACGCGCCGAAGTGCCCATCGTCACCACGATGCAGCTGGCCGAGATCATCGAGAAATGCCTGCCGCGCCCCAAGCCCGGACAGGCCCACCCGGCCACCCGCAGCTTTCAGGCGATCCGCATCGCGGTGAACGATGAATATGGCGAGCTGGTCGAGGGGTTGCAGGCCGCCGAACGCGCGCTGAAGCCGGGCGGGCATCTGGCGGTGGTCACCTTTCATTCGATCGAGGACCGGATGGTCAAACGCTTTCTTCAGGCCAAATCGGGCGGCGGCGGACAGGGCAGCCGGCACGCGCCGCAGATCGTGCGGGAGGCGCCTCAGTTCACGCTCAGGACCCGTAAGGCCATCGTCGCGGATACCGAGGAACTGGCCATGAACCCGCGCGCGCGCAGTGCCAAGCTGCGCGTGGCCACCCGCACCGATGCGGCCCCCGCGCCCGTCGATCGCAAATCCGTCGGTATGCCACTTTTGAAAGGGGACAGATGATGCGCAGCCTGTTCTATGTTCTCAGCGCCATGACCGTGATCGGTCTCGCCTTCTGGGCCTATCGTGAAAACTATGAAACCCAGGAGGCGCAGGCGCGGTCCGAAGAGGTGCAGCGCGCCATCTCGCAGGCCCG
>JANSYB010000271.1 GCA_024742655.1 Paracoccaceae bacterium
GGTGCGGGCGAAACACATGCAAACCGCGCTCGAGGCGCTTCAACGCGTCGGGATGGACGGTTTTGCCGACCGCCAGATCGGGCAATTGTCGGGCGGTCAGCAGCAACGCGTCTTTCTGGCTCGCGCGCTGGCGCAGGGCGCTGATCTTTACCTGCTGGACGAGCCCTTTGCAGGCGTGGATGCCGCCACGGAAAAAGCCATTATCTCGGTTCTGAAGGAGCTGCGCGCCAAGGGCAAAACCGTCGTGGCCGTGCATCATGACCTGTCCACCGTGCCCGAGTATTTCGAGGATGTGCTGATCATCAACACCACGCGCATCGCCGAAGGCCCGGTCGCAGAGGCCTTTACCCAGGCCCACCTGCAAGAGGCCTATGGCGGACGTCTTGCAACCGCCCAGATGGGCGTTGCGGGATAAATCATCATGCTGATCGAGGCGCTGACCCTGCAGCTTGGCTATAACGCGACGCTGGTGACAATCGGCGCGATGATGCTGGGCGTTGCCGCCGGGGCCACGGGCACCTTCCTGTTTCTGGGCAAGCGCGCGCTGGTCAGTGACGCGATCAGCCACGCAACATTGCCCGGTATCGGGCTGGCTTTTGTGGTCATGGTGATGCTGGGCGGGGACGGTCGGGCCCTGCCCGGCCTACTGATCGGCTCTGCCCTGTCGGCCGCCCTGGGCCTGATCTGCGTCAGCGCCCTGACCAACCGGACGCGACTGACCGAAGATGCGGCCATCGGCGCGGTGCTGTCGGTCTTTTTCGGGGTCGGCATCGTGCTGTTGACGGTGATTCAATCCATGACATCGGGCCGACAAGCCGGGCTGGAAAGCTTCCTGCTGGGTTCGACCGCGGGCATGTTGTGGGACGATGCGCTGGTGATTGCAGTGGGGGGGGCACTGGTGCTGGGGCTGACCTTGCTGCTGAGACGGCCGATGACCATGGTGGCGTTCGATCCCGATTATGCGGCCGGGTCCGGCATGAACGTGCGGCGGGTCGAGCTGGCGATGATGGGGCTGGCGATGGCCATTACGGTGGTCGGCCTCAAGATCGTCGGGTTGATCCTGATCGTGGCGTTGCTGATCATTCCCGCCGTCGCCGCACGTTTCTGGACAGAGAGGGTGGGCATTGTCGTTGTGATCGCCGGTGCCTTTGGCGGGGCGTCGGGGTATCTTGGCGCGGCCCTTTCCGCAACCGCGCCCGCCCTGCCGACCGGACCGATCATCGTGCTGATCGCCTTTGGTCTTTTCATGCTGTCTTTGCTGCTGGCGCCGGGGCGGGGCCTGTTGGCGGCCTTCCTGCGCCACCGCCGGTTCCAGGCTCGCGTTCACGTGCGCCAGGGCCTCCTCGCACTGGCCCAGGGACAGCCGATCTATGAGCCGTTGACCCTGCGCCTGATGCGGCGGCGCGGTCTGATCCGCGCCGATGGAGTGGCGACACAAACGGGTCAGGCACAGGCGGCGCGGGCCGCGCTGGACGAGCGGCGCTGGCAGGTGTTGCGCTCCGATCCTGCACAGGAAGACGCGGCGGCGCGGTATGATGGCCTGACGCCGCTCGAGACCATTCTGACGCCCGATCAGCTGGAAACCCTCGACCGCGCGATCAAACCCGGATTGGTCACCTGATGGGCGCGGAGTTCGTTTCCCTTTCACTGACACCCATTCTGATCGGGGTGTTCGCGGCGGTGGCCTGCGCGCTGCCCGGCAATTTCCTTTTGCTGCGGCGTCAGGCCCTGATCGGAGACGCGATCAGCCATGTGGTTTTGCCCGGGATCGTGATGGCGTTTCTTCTGACCGGTGTCGTCGCGGCATGGCCGATGATGATGGGCGCGGGCGTGGCGGCGTTGCTGTCGGTGGTGCTGATCGAGGTGATCCGGCGGCTTGGCCGGATCGAGCCGGGCGCCGCAATGGGGGTGGTCTTCACCTCGATGTTCGCCGGCGGTGTTCTGCTGCTGGAACAATCGGATACCTCGTCGGTGCATCTGGACGTGGAACACGCGCTCTTCGGCAATCTGGAAAGCCTGATCTGGCTGGATGCGGTTGGCTGGTCCTCGCTCGTGGAGACCAGCGCATTGCGGGGCCTGCCCCCTGAATTGCCACGTCTGGCACTGACGCTGGCCCTGGTTCTGGGCTTTACCTGGTTGCTGTGGCGGCCCCTGAAACTGTCAACATTCGACGAGGGGTTCGCACAGACGATGGGCCTGCCGACCGGTCTGATCGGCCTGTCGCTTGTCGTGGTGGCGGCCATTGCGGCGGTTGCGGCATTCGACGCTGTCGGTTCGATCATCGTGATCGCGATGTTCATATGCCCGCCCGCCGCGGCCCGGCTGATGACGGACAGTCTGGAGGTGCAGGTCTGGTACTCTTGCGTCTTTGCGACACTCTCTGCCATTCTGGGGTACGTGCTGGCCGGGTATGGGCCGCTTTGGCTGGGCTTTGAAAACGCGGTCAGCGCAGCGGGCATGATCGCGACCGTGTCGGGCATGATCCTTGCCATCGCCGCCATGTTCGGCCCCTGCCGCGCGCGTGCCGGGGCCCCGGCCGAGGGCTGACCACGCCGCGTTCAGTCTGACAAACCATTCGCCTCGCCAAGCGCCGCAAGGCCCGCGGCCAGCATGTCATCCGCATCCTGAATGCTGCACGGCACCCCCTGAGCGCTCAACGCCGCTGTCCATGCATCTGCATCCGCCTTGCCTGCGATGATGGCGACCTGCTGTCCCAGCCAATACGGCCGCGCCGCGGCCAGTTCGGCCCCGATCATGTGGCCCGTGATCCCAGCCGGATCATTACCGACCTGCGCCGCCCTGAGATGCGCAGCGAGACGTTCGGGACGGCTGAGGCTGTCGGCCATGGCATCAGAAGACGGCACAGCCGCGCCGCAAAGCGCGGTGATCAGGCGCGGGGTCAGAAAGCTCTGGCAACTGACGGCTTCCTGCGCGCTGATGTGAATCCAGTGACTGACCCCGCTTTCGATCACGCAGACGACACCGTCCCAGTCGCCACGAGATGCCAGGAAGCCAGCGACCCGCAGGCGCGTCCAGGCCCCGATGACATCCGGGGGGCTTTGCTGTTGCCAGCCGGGAACGGCCGGACCTGCGGCGGGCAGGACCGGCGCAGGCAAAGTGTCGGCCGGCCCCTCGCCCACGCGGATCATCGTGTGATTAGCGTCGCGGAGGGTCTCACCCTCCGCCTCGTCGGTCATACGAACCAGGCGGCTTGCGTTCATCAGGGCGGCCCGCCCGCCACCACTGGCAAGCCAGTGTGTCATTGCCGGGACAACTGCGCGATCAGGCCGGACATGTCATAGCCTGCCTCCGAGGCACGGCTGATGATCTCGTTGCTGTCCATCTTGCCGAATTGCGCAATGCTCCAGAGCATCGTGCAGCGTGTCCCGGACCGGCAATACGCCAGGATCGGTTTCGGCATCTCCTGCAACGCCGCGACGAAATCCGAAAGCGCCTCTTGCGTGACCATACCCGAAACGATCGGCACAGAGCGTATCTCCAGCCCCGCGGCGCGGGCGGCCTCTGCGATGGTGTCGAAATCGGTCTGGCCGAACTCCTCGCCGTCCGGCCGGTTGCAAAGGACAGATTGAAATCCGGCGCCTGCGATGTCCTGCATATCGGAAACGTCGATCTGCGGCGAAACGGCGAACTGGTCGGTCAGGGGTCGGATATCCATTGGGGGCCTCCTTTGACGCATTGCTCCGCATATGGGCCCAAACAGACCGAAAATTCAATGCCCGGGGCTGTTGACATTTGCCACCCCCCACCCAAACGTGACCCGACCTATCAGGAGGGGCAAGATGAGCGGCGCATGGGAATTCTGGATCGACAGGGGCGGCACGTTCACCGATATCGTGGCGCTTGATCCCGAAGGCAAGGTGCATACGCACAAGCTTTTGTCGGAGAACCCCGAGCGCTATTCCGATGCCGCCGTTCAGGGCATCCGCGACGTCATGGAGGTGGTGGGTGCTTTTCCCGACAACGCGATCCGTGCCGTCAAGATGGGCACGACGGTCGCCACCAACGCGCTGCTCGAACGCAAGGGCGAACGGGTTCTGCTGCTGATCACCCAAGGGTTCCGGGACCTTCTGCGCATCGGGTACCAGACGCGGCCACGCCTTTTCGATCTTGAGATACGACGCCCTGACCTTCTTTATGAAGAGGTGGCCGAACTGGACGAACGGCTGGATGCCGATGGGACGGTGGTGCGCCCTCTGGATGAAGATGCCGCACGCATGACCCTTCAAGGCGCCTATGACAGGGGTATTCGTGCCGTGGCCATCGCCGGTTTGCACGCTTATCTCAATCCCGAGCACGAACGCCGCATGGCCGATATCGCCGCTCAGATCGGCTTTACCCAGATCACGGCAAGCCATCAGGTGAACCGGCTGGCCAAGCTGGTGGGGCGTGGGGATACCACAGTGGTCGATGCTTACCTTTCGCCGATCCTGCGACGCTATGTGGATCAGGTGGCCGGTGCGCTGGATCTGGGACGTGCCTGCGCCTGGCTGGGGTTCATGCAGTCCAATGGAGGGTTGACCGACGCGCAGCTCTTTCAGGGCAAGGACGCGATCCTGTCGGGCCCGGCAGGCGGCATTGTCGGCATGGTCAAGACCGGCGAGGCGGCGGGGCATGACCGCCTGATCGGGTTCGACATGGGCGGAACATCGACGGATGTCAGCCACTATGCCGGTGCCTATGAGCGCAGCTTCGAGAC
>JANSYB010000367.1 GCA_024742655.1 Paracoccaceae bacterium
AATCCGCTTGGCCCCGCCATTGCGGCGGATGCCCTCGATCATCGAGGCGTGGTTCAGCTCGTCCGAATAGATGATGAGGCCGGGAAACAGCTTGGGCAGGGTCGACAGCGTCGCGTCATTGGCGATGTAGGCCGAGGTGAAAAGCAGCGCCGCCTCCTTGCCATGCAGATCGGCCAGTTCGGCCTCCAGCCGCTTGTGAAACACCGTGGTGCCCGAGATGTTGCGCGTCCCACCAGAGCCCGCGCCGGTGGCGTCGATCGCCTCGTGCATCGCCTCCAGAACCGCCGGGTGCTGGCCCATGCCGAGATAGTCGTTGCCGCACCAAACCGTGATCGGCTGCTCGCTGCCATCGGTCTTGCGCCACGTGGCATGCGGAAACTGGCCCATCTTGCGCTCGATGTCGATAAAGGTCCGGTAACGACCCTCCTCATGAAGCCGCTCAATCGCGCGGTCCAGATCATAGCGAACGGGCTTTTTGCGCGAACAATGGCTGTTGCGGCATGAAACGCAGGGATTGTTCGGGAAATTCGTCATGATGCACCTTTCGACCGGACGCCTTGTTCTGATCGCAGCTTTTCAGGAATCCCGAAGCGCGGTGAGTGCGCAATGTCCAACCGAATGTTCTACCAAGGTCTGATCCCCGGCGCGCTGGTCGATGACTCTGCGTTCGTGACCGAGACAAGGAACCTTCATCCGGCGGCACTGCACACGACTTGAGCGCCGCCATCGAAATACGTCCCGTCAAATGCCGGTATCTTTTCCAGATGTTCGGGAAGCGCACTCCCTGCCGACAGTCGACACGACCGCCACTGGCAATGCGGCACAGAACCGGCCAAGGTCCGAAGCCGCGACGCTTTTACCTGTAAACAAAAGATGTTTTGACTGACCAAGTTGAATGGCCCGTCCGGAAGATGCCGGCTGACCGCCTCACGTCGCCCCAAAATTCGGTGCCTTTACGGGGTGCGCAGCGGTCAGCCCTCGCGCTATTCCTCCGTCTCGGCCGTCTCGGAAGACCCGTTCGGCTTGATCTTCTCGACCTTGATCTCGGGCTTGCAGCCCTTGCCCTCGTAGCGCGACAGCAAGCCCTGGTTGCGCCGCTGATACGCGCGGACCTCTTCGCCGGTGGCGCCCTTGAGATCCATGAAGAACAGCGCGGGGAAAAAGATCACGGCGCCGGCCGTACCGGCGACGATGTTCTGCGTGGTCTTCTCGGATTTTTCCTGAGCAAGGCCGCGAATGGCCTCGTTGTTGACGCTGATTTCCGCGCGCAGTTCTTTGCAGCCCAGGCTGGCGTCACCCTCCTGCACAACGTCCACGGGATTGGGCTTGCGCCCGGCACAGGCCGACAGGGCCATGCTCGCCACGAGACAGATCATCACACTCTTTTTCACCAGAACACTCCTTCAACGATTATGTTGGGGCGAGGTATCAGTGCGTGAAACAGAGTTGAACCGCCAAATCCGACCCGCTTGAGGGTTGCGACCTCAGGACGCAACCCCCCTTGGGCCCGGTGCGGCGGTTCGGTGTCCGGCCCGTGCGCGGATCACGCCCGGCGACGACGGCGACGGCGGCCCCCATCCTCGCCCCCCGTGTCGCCCCCGGTGTTGAAGGACGGGTTAGGCAAGGGCGCGATCCTGGCCAGTTCGGGGAACGGATCGGTCTTGTGCGGAATGGCGTTGGCGGCCACGAAATGATCCTGGAATTTCGGCTCTATCGCGGTTTCGACCTTGGTGATCTGGCGCACGACCTTTTCGATCTCGGCGCGCGCGCCGATATTGCACAGCGCGATGCGCGCGCCCGTGCCGGCGGCGTTGCCCGCGCTCGTGACCTTTTCCAGCGGGACATCGGGGATCATGCCCAGAACCATCGCATGCAGGGCCGAGATATGCGCGCCAAACGCCCCGGCCAGCACGACACGGTCCACCTTGTCCACGCCGCGTTCATCCATCAGCAGCCGCGCGCCGGCATATAGCGCCGACTTGGCCAGCTGGATGGCGCGGATGTCGCCCTGCGTGACGGTGATTTTCGGACCACCCTCGGCGCTCGCGTCATGCACGAGATAGGCGTTGGTGCGCCCCTCGGGAAAACAGCGGGGTGTGCCCGTCTGCTCGGCCGAGCCGATGAGGCCGGACGCGTCCATCAGCCCGGCCATGCGCAATTCGGCCACCGCCTCGATGATGCCCGATCCACAAATGCCGGTGATCCCCGTGACAGAGGTTTCTTCCCAGAACCCCTCTTCGTCCGACCACTTGTCACAGCCGATCACGCGGAATCGGGGCTCTTTCGTCACCGGGTCAATGCGAATGGCCTCGATCGCGCCCGGTGCGGCGCGCTGCCCGCTTGAGATCTGCGCGCCCTCGAAGGCCGGGCCGGTGGGCGACGAACAGGCCAGAACGCGGCTCTTGTCGCCCAGCAGGATCTCGGCATTGGTGCCCACGTCGACGATCAGGGCAAGGTCCTCGGACTTGCCCGGCTCCTCGGACAAGGCAACAGCGGCGGCATCCGCACCCACATGCCCCGCGATGCAGGGCAGCACGTAGATCCGCGCGCGGTCGTTGATCGCGGTCAGATCCAGCTCGGGCGCATTGAGCGACAGGCTTTCGGACGTGGCCAGCGCAAAGGGCGCCTGACCCAGTTCAACAGGGTCAATGCCCAGAAGCAGGTGGTGCATCACGGGGTTGCACACGAAAACCGTCTCGACGATCAGGTTCGCATCGATCCCGGCCTCTTTCGCGATCTCCTCGGCCAGGGTGTTGATCGCCTCGCGCACGGCCGTGGTCATCTCGCGGTCACCGCCGGGGTTCATCATCGCATAGCTGACCCGGCTCATCAGATCCTCGCCGAAGCGAATCTGCGGGTTCATGATACCCGAAGAGGCCATGACCTCGCCGGTTTCCAAGTCGGTCAGGTGGGCCGCGATGGTGGTCGAGCCAAGGTCGATGGCCAGCCCGTAAAGGCCGCCCTCGTGCAGGCCGGGCCAGACCTCGAGGATGCGCGCCACGTTGTCCTTGTGCGATTTGTGCAGCGCAACCGTGACCTGGAACTTGCCCTTGCGCAGCACCGGCTGCAGCTTGGACAAGAGCGTCAGATCGGCGCGGACCGCCTCGATCTGCCATTGCTCGCGCAGGGCGCGTTCCAGCCGTTCCAGATCGCCAGTGGGTTCGTGCATGTCGGGCTCATCCACCTCGACGAAATAGAGACGCGTGGCCGGATCCATCTGGATGACGCGGGCCGAGGCGGCCTTGCGCACCACCTGTTTGTGCACCTGGCTTTCGGCCGGCACGTCAATGACCACATCGCCCATCACCTGTGCCTGGCAACCCAGGCGGCGGCCGGGTTTCAGGCCGCGTTTCTGGTCATAGCGTTCCTCGACGCTGTTCCACTCCGACAGGGCATCGTCGGCCACGGTCACGCCGTGCTTGGAAAACTCGCCATAGCTGGGCGTGATCTGGCACTTGGAGCAGATCCCCCGCCCGCCGCAAACCGAATCAAGGTCCACCCCCAACTGCCGCGCGGCGGTCAGAACCGGGGTGCCCTTGGGAAACCGGCCCCGTTTGCCCGAGGGTGTGAAGACAACAAGAGGATCAGAACTCATGGCGTGCGAACCTTCGGCAAAAACATGATATCCGAGTGCAACATATAGGTTTCGCAGGCCCATGAAAGGCCGCAACCGGCAAAATCTGTCACCACGGCGTCATTGCCACCGCAAGGGAAAGCCAAGAGTGGTGTCGCGTCAGGACCGCGAGGCGTCCAGCCAGTTCAGGATCTCCGTGCGATCGGCGTCCAGTGCCGGG
>JANSYB010000397.1 GCA_024742655.1 Paracoccaceae bacterium
CACCTCGCGGCTGAGCGCGTCGGCGGCCTCGGGCGCGCGGGCCTGCAGGATCTCGATCTCGCGGTCGAATGTCGGGTAGTCGACCCAGTGATAGAGACAGCGGCGTTTGAGCGCGTCATGCACCTCTCGTGTGCGGTTGGAGGTCAGCACGACGATGGGTGGCTCGGGCGCCTTGATCGTGCCAAGCTCGGGAATGGTGACCTGGAAATCGCTGAGCGCCTCGAGCAGGAACGCCTCGAATGGCTCGTCGGTGCGGTCAAGCTCATCGATGAGCAGCACGGGCGCGCCACCGGCCTGCGGGCGCATGGCCTGCAAGAGCGGGCGTTCGATCAGGAATTCCTCGGTGAAGAGTTCGTCCTTGAGCATCTCGCGATCGACCCCGCCGGAGGCCTCGGCGGCGCGGATGGCGATCATCTGTTCGGCGAAGTTCCATTCGTAGACCGCCGAGGAGGCATCGAGCCCCTCGTAACACTGCAGCCGGATCAGCCGGCGGCCCAGCCCGGAGGCCAGCGCCTTGGCGATTTCGGTCTTGCCGACCCCCGCCTCACCCTCGAGAAACAGCGGCCGTCCCAGGCGCAGCGACAGGAACACGACCGTGGCGAGCGCCCGACCGCAGACATAATCCTGGCCCGCAAGGCAGGTCTGGACGTCGTCGATGGATGAAAAACTGCTCATGGCGCCTCCTTCACGGGGCCAAGAACTGCATGCCCACGCCGCCGCGTCAAGGGTCGCACGGTCACACCCGCCATGAGGGGCCCACGCAGAAACCCCTTCAATTTTTCAAATTTTTGCCCAGATTGTGATCTAATCCGTTTGCATACAATCCGCGCCAAGCGGAGATTGAGCATCGAGGATCGAGTATGGCCATCGAGTATCCGCACGCGCTGGAGACATCCCTGTCCGGGCTGGACTGGGATGATTGGCTGTCGCGTATGGACGAGCTGGCCGATGCCGACGGATATGCAGAGCTGCTGGGAGACAGGCACGCCGCCATCTTCATCGAGAACCGGCCGACCTTGCTGGTCAGTTTCGAGAATTACGACACGATCCGCGCCATCTCGCCCGAGTTTCAGCCGATCGGCTGGCAGCTGGCGCGCGCCCTTGGCTGGTCGCATCTGTGCCTTGCCTGCAAGGGCGATACATGGTTTCGGGAAAACCGGGTCTATGGATATTTCGACCGGCTGGTCGATGACGGCTTTTTCGAGGAATTCGACCAGGTCATTTTCTACGGCGCGGGGTCGTGCGGCTATGCGGCGGCGGCCTTTTCGGTGGCCGCACCGGGCGCGCGCGTCCTGACCGTGCAGCCGCAGGCGACGCTGGATCCGCGCATCTCCGAATGGGATCATCGGTTCGCCTATATGCGCCGCACGGATTTCACGACACGGTACGGTTTCGCGCCCGATATGCTGGATGCCGCGTCCGAGGCCTTTGTGCTGTATGATCCGGAAATCGAAATGGACGCGATGCATTCCGCGCTGTTCACCCGCCCGAACGTGACGCGGTTTCGCATGCGGTTCATGGGCAACCGGCTGGAGCGCGGGCTGATCCGCATCAACATCCTGTTGCGAATCCTGGCCCAGCTCAGCGCCGGAAAACTGAATGAGCGCAGCCTTGCGCAGCTATACCGCGCGCGCCGCACCGATGTGCCTTATCTCAAGCAAACGCTGTCCCGGCTGGAGGATGACGGGCGTCTCTACCTGACGGCAAGACTGGCGCAATACGTTCTTGGCCGGTCACCGGGGCCCCGCTTTCGCCGCAGTTTGCGCGCGGCCTATGAACGCGCCGAGGAACTCGGCGTGCCCATGCCGCCCCGCGACGACGAATAGCGCGACCGGCCCGTCACAACGGCGCGGCCACGATGTGAACAGGGCACTGGCCCCGGCGCCGGCAATCCTGTAAAGCCGGGCGCATGAAAAACCGCCTGACCCTGCCCCGCCCCGATGACTGGCATCTGCACCTGCGCGATGGTGCCGTTTTGCGGGCCGTTCTGCCCGAAACCGCCCGCCATTTTGCCCGGGCGATCGTGATGCCGAACCTTGTTCCGCCCGTGGTGACCGCGCAGGACGCGTCGGCCTACAGGCAACGTATCGTGGACGCGCTGCCCGACGGGATGGATTTCACCCCGCTTATGACTCTGTACCTGACCGAAGAGACGGACCCCGAAGACGTGGCCGCGGCGCATGCCAGCGGTCTGGTGACGGCGGTCAAGCTTTATCCGGCGGGCGCGACGACCAACTCCGCCTCGGGTGTGCGGGATTTCGACAAGGTGCGCGGTGTGCTGGACAGGATGGCCGAGATCGGCATGCCGCTTTGCGTGCACGGCGAGGTGACCGAGGCCGACATCGACATCTTCGACCGCGAGGCGGTGTTCATCGAGCGCGTGCTGGACCCGATCCGCCGCGCCACGCCGGGCCTGCGGGTCGTGATGGAACATATCACCACCATCGACGGTGTTGAGTATGTGAAGGCCAATGACCGTGATCTGGGCGCCACGATCACCACGCACCACCTCGTGATCAACCGCAATGATATCCTCGTGGGCGGGATCAAGCCGCACTATTACTGCCTGCCCGTGGCCAAGCGCGAGGAGCATCGCCTGGCCCTGCGCGCGGCGGCCACCGGTGGCGACGCGCGGTTTTTCCTGGGCACGGACAGCGCGCCGCATACCGACCCGAACAAGGAAAGCGCCTGCGGCTGCGCGGGATGTTTCACCGCGACGAACACGCTATCGATTCTGGCGCATGTTTTCGAAAACGAAAATGCACTTGACCACCTTGAGGGCTTCGTGTCGCGCCATGGCCCCGCCTTCTACGGTCTGCCCGTCAATGACACCACGATCACCCTGATCCGGGGCACACCCGTGAGCTATCCCGAAAAACTGCAAACCGATGATGGCCCGGTCACCGTTTTCGACCCGGGCTTCCCGCTGGTCTGGCAGGTGGAAAGCCCGACCGGAAAGAGCCCATCATGAGCGACAGCATCGAGGACCTTTTCGATGCGAATCGAATCGATACGATGGCAAAGCGTGTCGCGAAGCTCTCTGTTGAGGAATTGGCAGACCTGCCGTCTGCCGCGGTTGACCTGTGTGTCGACGCGCTGAGCCAGTGTGGCCGGGCCATGCAGGCCGGAAGGCTGTTCGAGCGCGCGCAGGACGCGGGCCACACGCTCGCCCTGCCGCTGGCCTGCGCGCAGGCGTTGTTCGAGGCGGGCAACACCAAGCGGGCAAAGGGCGTGCTGAGAAACTGGCGCGCCCCGGAGCCCTTGCGGCCGCCCCCCCTTGTCGCACAGGCACAGGCCCTGATGCGTTTCGGGGAATGGTCGGCGGCCCTTCAGGTTCTCCGGCCCGCGGCCGCAACGTTTCCGGACAACGCGCTGCTGGCACGGCTGATCGGGCAATGCGCCTTGTGGGACGGACGTAGAAAAGCCGCGCAGGAGGCGCTTGAACAGGCCGCCGCACTTGATCCCGCGCAACCGGCCTGGGTCTGGAGAGCACTGGCCGCGCTGAACGGGCGCCGGATGGAAACAGGCGGGCTCAGCCTGACGCTGCCGGCGCAAAA
>JANSYB010000235.1 GCA_024742655.1 Paracoccaceae bacterium
AGGTGAACCGGGCTGAGCGGACGCAACCCGACCCCGTCAAAGGCCATGACCGCATGACCATAGGACGGATCATCCACAGGCCGCCCCCCCGGCCCGATCCGGTAATGCCGCGCAAGGCCCCGCTTGGCCTCCGGCAAGTCGATCTGCTGCGGTGAGCCATCCAGCCGCACAAGGTAGGAGCCGACGGGCCAGGGATCGGTGCGCTCCGTACCGCCCTGCCCGCGCAATCGGTGCGTCAACAGGTAGGTATCGGTGTCGATCAACGCGGCATCGCGGAACTGGATCACCTCCCAGCCATCGGGCGTCCCGTCCCCGATCGCGCACAGGTTCGCCCCGTTCAGCAGGGCCAGTCGCCCGACGCTTTCCAACTGGCCATAGAGCATCCGCACCTGAAGCGCCGGGCCAAGGTCATACCGCCCGCGCGGCCCCGGTTGCAGCGGCGTTTCCGTCACCCCGACCGGGGTCCGCCCGGCAATCAGACGATTGAGCGTGTAATTGGCGTCCTCATCGGCCGAGAACAGCGCCGCCGATCCGGGCCACGGATTGGCCGTCACGGCGATATGGGGCGCATGCGGCACCTCCTCGCCCGTTATCAAAGGCAGATCCAGAAAGAACGGCGTGATCGGTGTCGGCGCCGCAAAGGGCCGCAAACCGACCGGTGTCTCCTCGACCTCACCCGGGCGATAGCTGGCCGGTTCGATCCGAACGGCCTCCACCTTCTGCGCCCCGGCCATCTGTTCGATCCGGTCAATCCGGAAGAGCCCGTCGCCCCCCTCCTCGGGCAGGCGGATGATATCGCCCGCGCCGGTGTCCATCTGCGACGGCGGCAGGGTAAAGCGCACCGTGTCCGTGGACACCCGTGCCTCAGACAGCCAGCGTTCCACGGTCTGGCGCCCCTCCGCGCGTGTCATCACCAGAGGCACTTCCGAGCTTGAGACCGCATGGGTGCTGTCATCGGGCAGGATGGCCTCTTCCGAGATCACCTCGAAATCGCCATCCGCCTCGACAAACCGCAACCGCACCCGCCCGGCCAGGTCGATGACGCTGCCGCGTGTCTCTTCGATCACACCGTCACGTTCACCGTCGCGCACCAGCTCCTCAAGGTCCACGGCCCGCCCGCCAAGCCCGTCGCGCATCGAAAACCGCAATTGGCCTGCGCGGTCCACCGCGTCAAACCCGTAACGCAGGCTCAGCGGCTGCAGCGCCGCGCGCGCCTCTCCGACCTGCTCGATCAGGTAACCGCGCACCAGCCCGTGCAACTTGGCCGTATCCACATGCGCCAGCCCCGCACCAGCACAGATTTCATCCACAACCGAGGCCAGCGTACGCGCCGACACCCGCCCGTTGATCCAGTGCCCGCGCGCGTAATTTGCCCCGTCACTCCACAAACTGCGATTATTGGGGAAATGCGGATAGGGGCGCATATCCCAGGCCCAGACATGCGCGTGCTCCATGTCGATCATCGGCGCGCCGAATTCCTCGGACACCGGGTTGTGGGCCGGGTCCGCCCAGTATCCCGCCATCGCGCGCAGATACTGGAACTGGATCAACTCGTCGCGCCGCCCGTCCGAATGATAGGGCAGGTGCGACTCCGATGATTTCGGATCAAGAAACTTGTTGGGCTGGTTGGTGGCCTTGTCCACGCTGGCACAGCCATATTCAGCAAAGCGGATCGGCTTGGATTGCGGCACCCACGCGGTCGGTGTCGGGGACCGCTGCCCGCCGACGCGCTCATGATGCCGATTCAGCCACCAGTTGCGGATATCCTTGTACCGCCAGATCCAGGGCTCATCGTGGTCGGCATCGGTGATCGGCGTGCGGATCTGCGCCTCGCGCGCCTGCGGCGAGGCATAGTACCAGTCATAGCCCTCGCCCCCCTCGATGTTGGATTGCAGGTAGTCCAGATCGTAGATCGCGCGCCACCCCGCCTGCGCATCCGCGTGATCCAGCCCCTCGCGCCAATCCGATAGCGGCATGTAATTGTCGATCCCGATGAAATCGACATTCGCATCCGCCCAAAGCGGATCGAGGTGAAAGAACCGGTCCCCACTGCCATCCTGCGGCTGGTAGCCGAAATATTCCGACCAGTCCGCGGCATAGCCGATCCTGACATCCGGCCCCAGCAGGGTGCGCACCTCGGCGGCCAGTGCGATCAGATGCTGCACGGCCGGAAAGCTGTTGTTTGCCCCCCGTATCTGCGTCAACCCGCGCATCTCGGAGCCGATACAGAAGCTTTCGACCCCGCCGGCAAGAGCACACAACGCCGCCTGGTGCAGGATAAATCGCCGATAGGACCATTCATCGGGTCCGGTATAGCTCAGATCGACACCGGCCACCTGTGGCCCCGAATAGGTCAACAGGTCCAGCGCACCGGGTTCACCCGTCCCGCCCCCGCCATCGCCGAGCCCGGGAAAGGGCGTATCGTCAGGCCCGCTGCCGGTCGTGCCGCCCGTGGTCGCGGGCGGCTGCGGCCCGATCTGGAAATCCGCGGCAGCAGCGGTGCCGAAAAACGCCGCCACCTCGGCCTCGGCCGCCGCGGTTCCATCCGGGCTTCCGACCCGGCCCGGCGCCAGCGAGGTCGTGATCCGCCCCCGCCACGGCAGAACCGGCTGATCCTCCGCCTCGCTATAGGGGTCGGCAAGGCCGTTGCCCTCGACCTGATCCATCAGGATGAAGGGGTAGTACATTACGTCCTGCCCGGCCTCGTTCAGCGCGGTGATCGCCTCGATCACCGACTGGTCCGTCGGCGTGCCACCATAGACCGGCCTGCCCTCGGCACCCTCGGGGACCAACTGCGCGACACCGCGGGTCAGGCCACTGACCGTCCAGGGCATGTTGGCCCCGTCGAACCCACTCTCCTCGGTCTTGGGACGGATCGTGCACCTGTCGCAGCGCAGATCGTCTCCGAACCAGCTGACCACCAGCGACGTGGACCGGCAGGCCGGCAACTCGGCCTCCAACTGTTCCAGCGAGACCGTGAAGTCGGCCTTGCCCGAGGGCGTGTTGACATTGCTCAACGCCCCGGATGCGAACCCGTAGCTGCGATTGACCGGCGTTGTGGCCAGCGCGTATTCGCCACTGCCCGGCAATAGCGCCACCCCCCGAACCGCGCGCACCGGATCCAGCGCCGCCCCCGGCGCTCCGTCCTGCGCGGGCCGTGTCACCTCGAAGGTGAATTGCGGCACGCGGCTGCCATAGGGGCTCAGGTCCAGATCCTCGATCACCACGTAGGCGGTTCCGCGATAGGCCGGCACACTCCCCGCCCCCTCGACCGCCTCGATCTTGGGGTCGGGCATCTGGTCCCGGGTGCCGGTATAGACCCGCAGGGTCAGGTCATCGCGCGCCACCTCGACCCCGTCGGCCCAGATCCGGCCGATCCGGGTGATCTCACCCTCACACAGGGCAATGGCAAGGCTGACCGAATAGCTGTATTGCGCCGTCTTGGGCTGGCTTGGCGCTCCCTTGCCCCCCCCGCCCGAGACCGACACCGTCTCGAGAAACTCCGACGACCAGATCACCTGGCCCGAAACGCGCATCCGCCCGAACACCTGGCCGATCGCGTCGCCCTCACCCGCGCCGGTCAGGCGCAGACGGCTGACCTTGCCCGTCTCCACCATGTCCGACCCTTCGCCCAGCAGGCGCTGGTCGATCGACCGTCCGATCACCGCCCCGGCAAAGCGCCCGACCGCCGCCATCGACAACCCCAGCAGAGAGCCGCCGACCGACCCGCCAAGCGCCGCGCCCGCCGCGGACAGAAGAACCGTTGCCATAACCTATACCTCCTGGGGGAATGCGAACCGGGCCACGATGCGCCGCTGCCACGGCGCGGTCAGGGGGCTTTCGACCACCGCGTGACCCGAATAGGCGTGAATGAATGTCGGCTGCGCGCCCACGCGGCCCGCCAGCCCCAGATGCTTGGCCACCGACCCCGCGCGCATCCGGAACAGCAGCACGTCGCCCGGGGCCGCATCGTCGCGCGGCTTGGCCTGCAAATGGCGCATCGCGGCGCGCCACAACACCTCGTCGCGAGCGGGCTCGGCCCAGTCCATCGAATAGGCCGGCACCACTTCCGGCTCCGCCCCGTAAAGGCCCCGCCAGACCCCACGCAGCAGGCCCAGGCAATCCGTGCCCGCGCCACGACAACTGGCCTGATGGCGATAGGGCGTGCCGATCCAGCCGCGCGCAAGGGCCACGGCCTGCTGCGAAACATCACTCATCTGCGGCGGCTCCCACCATCCAGGGCGCCCGCGCGTGACGGGTCCGTGATCGACCAGTCATCACCGGGAATATCGGGGAATCCCTGAAAATTCAGGTAATTGTTGAACTTGAACCGGCAGGTGTCCGCGCGCTTGTCACACCCCGCATCCAGCCGGATCATATCGCCTTGTGCGATCTCTGCACGCAGCGGGTGCCACAGCTCAATCACCCGCACGCCTTCCAGCACCTTGTCGCTCTTGATCAGGCCGGACAGGTCCGTGGCGGCGCCAGTCTGAACCGTCAGAACCCCGTGCCGGAACCATCCGTCCTCGAACCCGCTCAGCGCGCCAAGGCGAAACACCCGCCGCTCCTCGATCTCTTCGGCGGGGATCACCGCGTGATAGCCGGGTTGCTCAAGGTCGAACCGGCACGCCGCATCGCCCAGCACCGCCGAACATGGCTTCTGATAGACCCGGCCCAGGGGCATGTTCAGACGTTCGGTCAGACCGCGCAGTTCCGCCTCGAAGGCGCCGCCCTTTCGCGTGATCTCTCCGATACTGCCCCGGAAAAGAAGCTGCCGTTGCGCCACGTCCGCCCAGTTAACGATCCACGCGCGCACCTCGGCCCCGTCATAGCGCCCCGCCTCGATATCGGCCTCGCGGATGGCGCTGTCGCTCAGCGCGCCAAGCGCCTCGGTATTGTCCACCGACAGGCCCGTGGTCTGCTGCAACGCCTTGGCCGACAGGCCCGTGTCGGCGCGAAAGTCGATCCCGTCAAAGCTGAGCGCACAATCGTGATCGGTGAACCCCATCTCGACCCCGTCCCGCCGCCGCACCGCCCA